>JBFYTT010000042.1:0-5873 GCA_041300425.1 Roseiflexaceae bacterium | reverse complement strand
GATGTGCGTGTCAACCGGAGTGCATCGAGCAGGTAGAGCCACGGGGTACTCGCGGCAACTCCAGCGACCCCGCCTGCAGTGTTTGTCAGCGCGGCACGCCGACGCAGGACGAGGGTGTCAGCAACACGATGGTAGACCGTGACCAGATTTTTGCGATCGGCAACCACGTAGCCCAAGGTCGCAATGCTATCACCATCGCTGGTAATGGCTGATACCGGGGCACGAATGTCGGCACTACGATAGATGAATGTGTGCGCCGGGGTAAGGGTATACAGTGCAATCCGCACACCGTCGACGATGCTCAGCAACGGCGTACGCTCGTCTCCCTGGAGCATGTACGTGACCGCCCCAGCAGTAAACGGTGCACTCGCGTAGACCGCTGGTCGCGCACTCCAAGTTTCGCCGCTCCGAACGACAACCTGCAGAAAGCCGGTATCTGCAGTGCGCTGATCGACGCGACCCGCGATAACTAGGCGATCATCGCTGTCTTCGATGGGGATGATGACCTGCGGAATAGCCGCCACAGCCAGACTGCCGTTGGGCAGCGGCGTCATTGCACTGGGTGACGAAATGTCGAAGCCATGGAGCTCACCGCCCAGCAACGCTGCTGGCCCGACTGCACGGGCAACGCCGACCCACAAGCGTGTACCGATGGCCTGCATGGTACGAATATCACTGCCTCCCGGCAACGAAAACAACGTCGTCCCGAGGATTGTGACACGCCCTGTAGCCACACTGATTGCCTGGATGTACCCGGTGCGCCAATCGAGTCTGCCGGCGAGGTAGAGTTTGTCTTGACGGCGGGGGTCTGCGCAGAGTGCCGTTGCCGTCTGGCCAGCAATCGCGACACCGGTACCAAACCGCATATCACTCAAACGCACCAGCGTGATGAGCGGGGTATCGTTGCCGAGTCGATTGCCCTCGTGCACGAGCACCGCCAACGTACCGCTGTTGCGTACGATCATGCGTTGATAGCGTGCGTTTGCGACGGTACTTTGGGCAGTCAAGATGGCGACGGTCGGAGTGAGGGTTGGTCCGCGCGTGCGTGTGCGGGTATATGTCGCCGTGCGTGTCGACCGATTGACTGTGGCAGTGCGGGTCCGTGTCCGCGATGGCGACCCATTGGCGACCTCGGCGGTGGCCGTTGCATGCATAGACAGTGCCGTTTGATTAACCGCGGCGGTTGCCGTGCGCATGCGCACACTGGTCTGCGTGCGGGCAACAACAGGACGATGTGTGGCAGTACGGACCGCAGCAACGGTCTTGGTGCCGGCACGCATCGTCCCCGTGATCGAGGCAGTAACGGTCCGTGTTGTGGTATAGGTCGGTGCACCTGCTGCAGCTTCTGCAGTGGCAGTAATCCCCCAGGCGGTTGCTGTGGCTGCCTGGGCTGCCGTGGTCGTTGCCACACGGCGATAGGTGCGGGTAGCATTGGCAATATGTGTCAACGCGAGTGCATGGCTGAGGGGGGTCGCCGAAGGGGTGGTTGTAGGTGTCTTTGTTAATCGTGCCTGTGCGACCTGCGCCGTTTGCGTGGCTGCTGCTGCCGGTAGCTCTGCCACCGTTTGGGCAGACAAGCCAATTGAGGTTGGGACGCCGTTGAGCGTCAATACGATGCTGGTTGCGTTCCACCCGAGCGGTGTGCCGGTCGTGGGTGCATAGCGCACCTCATAGACACAGCGATCGGCGATGTCGTCGATGATTGTGCCACATCCAAGCGCGGTGACCACCCACGGAGCACTCACTGCCGCACGAACGATGCGTACCGGCATCCCGGTGTATTGTATGGTGATGCGGCCGACAGCGCTCGTCCCGCGCTGTACTGCTCCGAACTCGAGCCCGTTGGGCGTGATACTGACTGGGAGACTCGCTGCACGGAGTGCGTCTGCTGCGTTGTGCAGCGCAACCCGGGACAGCACCAATGCTGGCTGGCCGGCAACACGCGTGTCGCTGATGGGCTGGCCGGTCGCGAGCAAGGTCTGTTGGATAGTGGTCACGCTGGCAGCAGGGACGATACCTTTGAGCACAGCCCATGCACCAGCGACATGGGGTGCTGCCATGGATGTACCCGACAAATCTGCATAACTGCCTGCGGGATATGCCATCGATGAGCGGATTGGATCACCGGGAGCGAGCATATCGAGAAGGCGATCACCTTGGCTGTTTGGCACATTGGCACTCGTTGCTGGTGCATTCGAAAAGGTCGACACGCTGTCGAGTAGCGTCAATCCCGCACGTGGACTGTGCGTCGAACCGACCGTTACTGCAGACGAAATACAGCCCGGACGGCTCACTCCCGCGGTGTTGCTGTCGTTCCCGGCCGAAACGACCGTCGCCACACCGAGGTCGCGTAGTGCATCCACATAGGTTTTGTAGACACCCCAGCCATCGACCGCATCTGCATCACAGGTTGTTGCACTCGGGTCAACCCCCATGCTCAGATTGACCGCTGCAAGGGTCCCCCAGCCGGGACTACCGATATTGGTCGCCAGATAATCGAGCGCCGCCAGCACATCGGACTCAAAGGCGAGTACACAATCCTGGGTAGCCTCGACCCCGCAGACGCGTTCACTATTGGTGTAATCGAACCGCGAGTACACCTGCACCGCAATGAGTTTGGCGGCAGGCGCAACCCCACTCATACTGACTCCGTCGACCGTTGTCACACGACCAGCTGCGATCCCAGCCACATGGGTTCCATGATTACAGCCGCTCAAGCCATCGGGACAAGGCAGACCACTATCGACTGCGGTCGACCGTTCGGAGGCGTCGGGGCAGAGCGGGGTGCTATTGTAACGGCTCGAGAGTGTCGAAAAACACGCTTCTTGGACAACACTGCCTGCCAAGAATGGATGTGCTTTGGCCACCCCTGTATCGAGGATGGCAATGCTCGTCCCTGCTCCTGCATACCCTGCGGCATGGGTAACTCGTGCGCCGATGTGTGTCGTGCTTTCGGACAGGGCTGGTGCAAAGAGTCGGCTGATGTGGACCGACGCAACCGCAGGGTCTGCCCGCAAGGCGGCAATTTGTTCGCTGGTTGCGTCGGTAATGATGACGGGCATACTCGTGAGCGGATGGACATCGTGTTGTGCCAGCGCAGGATGGCGTTGCAATGCCTGTTGTTGGGTCAGCGCGATACGTCCTCGACGGCGGGACGCCTCCGTTGCATCAAGACTGAGGGTGCGGTCGGTAATGGGTACACGTAGGGTGACAATGACCCGTTCGGTCGCTTCAGCCGCTCGACCAGGGGCAACGGGGGACAACACAGCAAGGCCGAGCATCACCAAGATGCCTGCCATGCGTGCGACTGTCCTCCGTATCCGAATCATGTATCTTTCTCTTTCTTTTCTTGCTACACATTGTAGCAAGAATAGCTATAGATAAAGACCACGGAACGTGCATATTCGTTCCGTGGTCTTGGCTGTTCCATCCAGCGCTTACGAATCGCGGTGGATGACACCGGTCATGCAGTGTACACCGCCGCCACCTTTGCTGAGTTCGCTGATATCGACTTCGTGGCACTCGATGTCGTGTGCCTCGAACAGCGCACGTACGGTTGGGTTGCCGGCAGGCATGACGACGACATTCGGCGCGACAGGTACCATGTTGATAGACATCCCATAATTGGACACGCCCCGTGCGTCCATGACGTTGACGATGGTGAAGCCCATTTTCTTGAGCAACTCGTATGCTGCATGCGGGGCATTGTTGGGGACCATCACGGCGGTACGTGGCCCGACGATGTTGATACCACCGTCTATGTGACCACACCCCCACGGCATATTGACGATGTGTGGGTCGAATCCCATGCGCTTGAGCTCTGCCGCGACCTGATTGGCACCGTCTGTATCGGTACGCAACCCCGTTGCCACCAAAACAACACCATCGCGCACATAGACCACGTCGGCACCCTCAAAAATTGCATCGCCGTGAACACCATGCACAATGGGGACGCCATGATTGATGAGCTGGCGGGCAGAGATCCATTCTTCGCCGGCACGTGCGTTCGAGGCCATCCGAGCAATAATCGCCCCGCGTGGCGTCATGAAAAAGTGATCACGGCAGAAGTAAATGTTCGGGGTGGCGGCGTCACGTGGATCGAGTTCGATGACTTCGACGCCAAATCGACGGTAGGTCGCCGTCAGCGCATCGTGTTCGAGACGGGCTTTGCTTGGATGCACGAGGTCGTTCCAGAGGACTGCTTCGACATCGGTGATTCCATCGATTTCGCTGCCTGGGCGATGCATCATGACGCGGCGCAATTGTCCGTATTCGGTCGTTACCCCGACGCGAGGCAATGCGTCTACCGCCCGACCAATCCAGTTCGAACCACCATGTGCTGCGTGCAAAAACTCATGCGTCATCGCATACCCTTTCGTATCTCCATGATATTACTCATTGTAGTATAGTTCCAAACGACAGAAATTCCCACTACAATGGCGACAGACACATGGAGGGAGAACATATGACCACTCATCACGACCGCACAACTCGGTTGCGCACGTTCCCCATTGCACTGCATCACGCAGTGGCACAGCTCGATGCGGCCGCATTGACCGCAACGCCTATTGCGGGCGAATGGAGCATTGCCCAGAATGTCCATCATCTGGCCGATTCGCACCTCACCAGCTACATTCGCTGCAAGCTCATCGCGAGCGAACACGAGCCACCCATCAAGCCGTATGATCAAGATGCATGGGCCGCACTCCCTGACTCCTGCAGTGCGGACCTGAGCGCCTCGATGGCGATTCTGGCAGGTCTGCATGCACGCTGGGCGGATTTTTTCGATGCCTTACCGTCTGATGCATGGGATCGTGCAGGCCACCACCCTGAATATGGCCGGGTCACGCTCGCCAGCATGTTGAAGAGTTATGTCGAACACGGCGATGATCATCTCGATCAAATCGCCCGTACGTTGGCGGCAATACGCCAGTAGAAAGCACATCGCAGATGGACATTGGATTACGGGGCAAGCGTGCGCTGATTACCGGAGGCGCATCGGGCATCGGTCAAGGTATTGTGAAAGCACTGGCTGACCATGGCGTCGACGTCGTGTTGACCTACGTCTCATCCGCTCCTGGCGCACAAGAGACCGTTGCCTACGCACTATCACGTGGGGTCAAAGCCGTTGCCTACCAAGCCGATTTGACGGACGAGGCATCAGTCAACCGCGTGGTGGCAGATGCACAAGGATTTTTGGGTGGTATTGATATCTTGGTTACCAATGCAGGCGGCATCCTCGGCCGCAAGCAAACCACCGAGATTTCCCGCCAAACGTGGGATGATGCATTTGCCCTCAATGTCACCAGCACATTCTTGTGCTGCAAGGCAGTGATCCCAGGGATGATGGCGCAAGGCGGTGGCAACATCGTGATGATGAGTTCGCAAGCAGCGTTTGATGGTGGCGGTGTCGGGTCGACCTACTATGCAGCTACCAAAGGTGCTATTTTGACCTACAATCGTGGTCTCGCCAAAGAGCTTGCGCCGCACCACATCCGGGTCAATTGTGTCGCCCCGGGGCTCATCGACACCCGCTTCCATGACATCCACACCCCTCCCGAAATGCGTGCAGCAGTGCGCGGTCGGATCCCGCTCGGCCGCGAAGGCACGCCGGCAGACGTCGCCGATGCCGTGGTCTACTTGGCCTCAGACATGAGTGCCTATTTGACCGGCGAGTCCATCATCATCAATGGTGGGCAGGCCATGTACTAGACCCATTTCGCGGACCGGGTGCCGTACGGCACCCGGTTTTTTTGTGTGGTATGGGGTGTGCATCTGCTGGCATGCTTTGCGCGACACCGGTATGTATGCCACCAGAAGATTACCGAACTCCACATTTTTCTTTCGTTGCGTACTCACGCCCGATAAACCGT
>JBFYTT010000030.1:0-4021 GCA_041300425.1 Roseiflexaceae bacterium | reverse complement strand
CGACTGCGACCTTGGGACCACAGCGCCTGCCGTTCCCGGCGGTCATCATCGACCACCTGAGCGAATGGCAAAGCATCCTCGAGCTGTCGCACCCCAAGTTCCAGCGCATCATCGAAGAAGTAATGATGACCAGCACGCAGCCAGCCAAAGTCGCGCAGCTCCAGACCCTGGTCAACCAAAACTATGCGCTGCCGTTGTACGAAATCGTCGAGAAAACCAAGGTCGCCCTCAGTAGCCAAGCACAAGCCGACGTCTCCATGCACGTGCCGGGTATCGACATCGATCAGACCGTCGAACGCTGGGACTTCGAGCGCATGATCGGCCCCGACGTGCGCACCGTCGCCGCCTGCATCGACCGCGCATTGGCCTCGGCCAGCCTGTCACCGGCAGACATCCACATCGTCCTGCGTACCGGCGGCTCGTCACGTATCCCCGTCTTTGTGAACATGCTGACTGCCAAGTTTGGCTCCGCCGCCATGGTCGAAATGGATCCGTTCACCGGCGTGGCCCAAGGCCTCGGCATCGCCGCCAACGATGACGCGCTGTTTGCGGAGCTACAGGCTAATCAGCTGTAAATGAAAGGATACCGGACGCGTAGACGGTTATGCGACCGTATATCAACGAGATTGTTCGCACCCTCTGTTCATCCTGCCTCGCCAACCTCCCTGTTCTCCGCTACACTGTGTCTCTGCGTGATCGTTCACTGGTATTTTGAACACACAAAAACCCCAGATGCAATTGCATCCGGGGCTGTGTGAACCTGTAACCTGTAACCTGTAACCTGTAACCTAGCCCAAGGTCTTCTGGTGGCAGGTGCGGTGGTGGTAGGTCTTGTTGCGGCGGCGATCGTCCATCAAAACAATCATTTCGCGGTCGTTCATGATGCGCTCGTTGCAGTTGGCGCAGGTGTGATCGGTGGCGCGGCCGCTCTTGTCACGTGACGTGACGTCTGTCTTTGACTTGCCCTTGGTTTCTTTGGCCATGATAGTACTCCATGTAGCATTGGCAACAACTGCACGTAGTATAGCATACAAAATAATCGGTCTGCAGGGGTGACTGCATGAATTATGCTATACTTGCCGTATTGTCATGACGAAGACACGTCTGCCATGGATTCGACCGTTCCAGCGAGTGCGCGCATGGTGTGAGGCGCATCGGTTGCCGTTGCAGATATCCCTTCCGAGCAGGAGGCCCAAGCCGCACCGCGGTGTGTAAGCCGACCGGGTACCCTCCGTTAGCAGGGCACGGCGTGTCAGCGCCGACAAGTGGTCATGCAAGGCATGACAATCAGGGTGGTACCGCGGGGTTTTTGACCTCGTCCCTGTCTGCAGGGGCGGGTATTTTTGTATTCTTTTTTCGGGAGCAAACCTATGAGTTTTCGTGCTGTCGACACACGTGCGTCGTTCGTCGCCCTCGAAGATCGCATCGGCGATTATTGGCGTTCCAACGACATCAAAAAGCAGGCACTGGCCCACGGTGACCATGCCAAACCATTCATCTTCTTCGAAGGACCACCCACCGCCAACGGCAAACCGGGCGTGCACCACGTCGAAGCCCGCGTCTCCAAAGACATCATCATCCGCTACCATCGCATGTGCGGCGAGCACGTCATTGGCGCTCGCGGCGGCTGGGATACCCACGGCCTCCCGGTCGAAATCGAGGTCGAAAAGAAGCTCGGCTTCGCCGGCAAACCCGATATCGAACGCTTCGGCATCGCAGCCTTCAACGCCGAATGCAAATCTTCGGTCCAGACCTACATCAGCGAATGGGAGCGCATGACCGACCGTATCGCCTACTGGATCGATATGGAAAATCCGTACAGCACCTTCGACAACTCGTACATCGAGTCCCTCTGGTGGATCCTGCGCCAGTTCTGGGACCGTGATCTGCTCTTCCGCGATTACAAAGTCACCATGCACTGCCCCCGCTGCGGCACCACCTTGTCCGACGCCGAAGTCAATCAGGGCTACGAGGACGACGTCGACGACCCATCGGTCTGGCTGCGCTTCCGCCTCGATCCGAGCGGCCATCCCCTCGACGCAGCCCTAGCCGGCGCCGCCTTCCTCGCTTGGACCACCACCCCGTGGACCCTGCCTGCCAACGTCGCCCTGGCTGTCAACCCCGACGCCGACTACGTCTTGGCCGAATGCGGCCCCGACGGTGCCCGCGAGCGTGTCATCTTGGCCGCCAGCTTGGCCACTACCGTGCTCGGTGAAAACCACACCGTGCTTTCTACCTACACCGGTACCCAATTAACCGGCGCCCGCTACACGCGCCTCTTCGACGGCGTCCCCGGACCCGGCGACAAACCCGACCTGAGCACCGGCTACCGCGTCATCGGCGACGACTTCGTGTCGCTCGACGACGGCACCGGCATCGTGCACATCGCACCTGCCTACGGCGACTTGGATGTGGGCCGCAAACACGGCCTGCCGACGCTCTTTTCGGTCGATTTGAGCGGCAACACGATGCCCCAGTTCGAGTCCATGGGCTTCGCCAATATGTTCTTCAAGGCCGCCGATCCGGTCATCACCAAGTTCCTCAAAGAGCGCGGCGATTTGTTCAAAAGCGCCCGCGTCAAGCACACCTACCCCTTCTGCTGGCGCTGCAAAACGCCGTTGTTGTTCTACGCAAAACCCAGCTGGTACATCCGCACCACTGCCCTCAAAGACCGCTTGGTAGCAACCAACCAAGAAGTCCATTGGGTGCCCGACCACATCCAAAACGGCCGCTTCGGCAACTGGTTGTCTAACAACATCGACTGGGCCATCAGCCGTGAACGGTACTGGGGCACCCCGTTGCCCATTTGGATTTCCGAAGACGGCAAACACAGCGAGTGCATCGGCTCGGTCGCCGAGCTCGAGGCCAAAGTGGGTCGGTCGCTCAGCGAACTCGACCTGCATCGCCCGTATGTCGACGAAGTGACCTGGCAAGATTCCATCCACGGCACCATGCGCCGCATTCCCGACGTGGCCGACTGCTGGTTCGACTCGGGCGCTATGCCAGTGGCACAATGGCACTATCCGTTCGAAAACAAAGAGCTCTTCGAGAAGTACGCCGGCCAGGCCGACTACATCTCCGAAGCCATCGACCAGACCCGTGGCTGGTTCTACACCCTGCATGCCGTGTCGACCCTGTTGTTTGACCGCCCCGCCTACAAAAACGTCATCTGCCTCGGGCATATCCTCGACGGCAAGGGCGAAAAGATGTCCAAGTCGCGCGGCAACATCGTCAACCCATGGGAAATCATCGACGAGTTCGGTACCGACGCCGTGCGCTGGTATATGTTCGCCTCGGCACCGCCGTACAACCCCCGCCGCTTCTCACGCGAGCTGGTCGGCGACATGCTCCGCCAGTTCACACTCACCCTGTGGAACACCTATTCGTTCTTTGTGACCTACGCCAACCTCGACGGCTGGACACCTGCCGGTCTGCTCAACGCCGACGGCTCGCTGACACTCGACGTCGCCACGCTGACCAACCCGCTCGATCGCTGGGCATTGGCGCGCCTCGACCATCTGGTGCGGACGGTCAGCAGCGAACTCGACAGCTACGACATCCATGCGCCCGCCAAAGCCATCGAACGCTTCGTCGAAGAGCTGTCGAACTGGTACGTGCGCCGTAGCCGCCGCCGCTACTGGAACACCGAACACGACAGTGACACGCAGGCAGCCTACGCCACGCTGTATACCTGTCTGGTGACCCTCAGCAAGCTGTTGGCCCCCTTTATGCCCTTCATCGCCGAAGAGATGTACAGCAACCTGGTCCTTTCCAAGGCCCCCAACGCTGGTCCGTCGGTCCACATGGCCAAGTGGCCACAGAGCGTACCCGCCTGGCGCGACGACACACTGGTAGCCAGTATCGACGTCGTCCAGACGTTGGTCGGTCTCGGTCGTGCTGCTCGCCGTACCGCCGCCCTCAAGATCCGCCAGCCCCTGCCCGCCATCCTGGTGCGCGTCCCCTCGGCCGTGGCTGCAGCGATGCCCGCGTTCGAGAGCGACATCCGTGAGGAGCTCAATGT
>JBFYTT010000003.1:0-11776 GCA_041300425.1 Roseiflexaceae bacterium | reverse complement strand
GACTGTGCCTTTGCGACCTGCTTGGGCGATGATGTTTGCTTCGCGTTCGTGCTGTTTGGCATTGAGCACATTATGTTCAATCCCGGCTTTTTTGAGGAGCATGCTCAATCGTTCGGACGTTTCGACCGATGTGGTACCGACCAATACTGGTCGACCTTCGGCGTGTCGTTCTTGGATATCATCGATGACCGCATTGAACTTGGCGGCTTCGGTCCGATAGATGAGGTCGCTGGTGTCGTCACGAACCGTCGGGCGATGGGTGGGGATTACCGTGACTTCGAGATTGTAGATTTTGGCGAATTCTTCACGCTCGGTGTCGGCCGTACCGGTCATCCCAGCGAGTTTTTTGTACATTCGGAAAAAGTTTTGGTACGTAATCGACGCCAATGTGACGTTTTCTTGGCGGGTACGCACCCCTTCCTTGGCTTCGATTGCCTGATGCAAGCCATCGCTCCAGCGGCGGCCAGCCATTTTGCGGCCCGTAAACTCGTCGACAATGACGACTTCACCGTCACCTTCGACGACATAATCTTTGTCGCGGTGGTAGACGAACTGGGCGCGTAAGGCATTTTCGAGATAATGCGTCAGCGCAAAGTATTTGGGGTCGTAGAGGTTCTCGTCGCTCGGGATGCGCAACAGGCGCTCTACTTTGAGGATACCCTCTTCGGTCATCTGAATGCCCTTGGAGCGCGGTTCGATCATGAAGTCGCCGTCGGGTTCGATGTCGTCACGTTTGGCTTGATCGGGTGTGACCGAGCTCAGCTTGAGGTTGCGCACGAGCTGCGCAAAGCGCTTGTACTCTTGGCTGCTCTCTTGGGCTGGGCCCGAAATAATCAAGGGCGTCCGTGCTTCGTCGATCAGGATGTTGTCGATTTCGTCCACGATGGCATAGTTGAGCGTGCGCTGCACCAGTTGCTGCTCTTCGAACACCATGTTGTCGCGCAAGTAATCGAAGCCGATTTCGCTGTTGGTACAGTAGGTGATGTCGGCATGATAGGCTTGGCGCCGGGTAGACGGGCGCCAGTGTATCAAACGCCGGTCATCGGTGGCCGCATCGCCGTCTGAGTAGTCGGGGTCAAAGATCGCCGAAAAATCATGCGCGATGACAGCCACCGACAATCCGAGGGTGTGGAAAATCGGAGCCATCCAGCCGGCACCGACACGGACCAGATAATCGTTGACGGTGACGAGATGGACACCGTTGCCGGTCAACGCATTGAGGTACAACGGGAGGGTCGCGACGAGGGTTTTGCCTTCGCCGGTACGCATTTCGGCAATACGACCACTATGCAACGTGATGCCGCCGATGAGCTGTACATCATAGTGGCGCTGCCCGATGAGGCGCTTTGAAGCTTCGCGCACGACGGCGAACGCCTCGGGCAAGAGCGCATCGAGTGATTCGCCGGCAGCCAGACGTTCTTTGAAGCGGGGCGTATAGGCAGCTAATTCGGCGTCGCTACAGCACTCCATCGTCGGCTCGAGCGCGTTGATTTTGTCGACTATCGGGGCAATACGACGCAATTCTTTGTCAGAACCTTCGCCGAGGAGACTTTTGATGAATTTGAACACACGCACTCCTTGTGGTGATGCGGCCAGTCACGGTTTGCCGTGCATCAAAATGTAGTATAGCACAGCAATGCTGTGCTGAGGCCTTGCGAGATGAGTATGCGCTCAAGATTACGGCACATGAGAGCCTTGTACAAATGTCGCCGTGGTACGATACGGCGTGTTCTGAGACGGTGAATGGTGAGATGTCATGACCACACAGTACGACCGCTGGATCGCCCGCTTTTGGGTTTTTTGGATGAGCCAAACCGTTGCCCGTATCGGCAGCGCTTTCTCGGGATTTGCACTCGTCTGGTGGGTCGCCAAAACCTATGGGACGGCCACTTCGCTCGCCACGGGGACGTTGATTACCATGCTTCCGAGCATCGTACTTGGTCCATTGATCGGTACGTTGGTCGATCGATTGCATCGCAAGACGGTGATTCTGTGTGCCAATATCGTCTACGCGGTTGCAGCGCTGGCATTGTTCAGTTTGTCCGAGGCGGGTATGCTGACGCTGTGGCATCTGTATGTGGTGATGTTTGTCAACGCACTCGCAGGACAGTTCCACTATTTGTCGGTGAGTGCCGCCACGACATTGTTGGTGCCAGCGGAGCAGTTGCAACGTATCGGCGGGATCTCGCAACTGCGCGAGGGTGCGGTGTCGGTCTTAGCACCACCGGTCGGTGCGTTGTTGCTCGAGGCGATTGGGCTCAATGGGGTGTTGTTCATCGAGATCGTGACGGCAATGATGGCCTTTGCGTTGGTATTGAGCATCCGTATTCCTGACCCGCCTGCGGCTGCGGAGGAGTCCACCCATGAGGGCGTGTTTGCTTCGTTGCGGAGTGGCTTTGCATATGTGGTGGGGTGGCCCGGATTGCTCGCGTTGATGGCGATGGCGATGGTCGTCAATCTCTTTTTTAACCCCGCATTTTCGCTGATGCCACTGCTCGTCAAAGATCACTTCCAGGGTGGAGTCATCCAACTCGCCTGGATGGAGACCGGGTTCGGTGCGGGGATGATTGCCGGTTCCCTATTGCTCGGCGTCTGGGGCGGGTTCACGCGTAAACTCTACACGCTCCTCCTCGGCGTTGCCGTCATGGGGTTGGCAGCCTTTTTTCTTGGTGTGCTGCCCAGCTCGGGGATACTGACGGCGATTGCCGCCATGGTCATCATCGGGGTTGCCCAACCATTGACAAATGCACCGCTGATGGCCATCATCCAGGGCACGGTGCCGCTCGAACTGCAGGGTCGGGTGATGGGCTTCCTGGGGAGTGCGGCAGGGATTATCTCGCCGATTGGATTGCTGTTGGCCGGGCCCGTGTCGGATCGGCTGGGCGTGCAAGTGTGGTATTTGGTGGCCGGCGTCGTCGCACTGATTGCAGTGCCGGTGGGGTTGTTGTTGCCCGTTCTGCGGACGTTGGATGATTCGAAACCCAATCATACGGACGAAGCAACGGTCTGAAAGCATCATTCCAGGGACCTGCTCTGCGTCCCTGGGAATGAAAAGTACTGGACTGTGAACTTTTTGGCGCACAGGAACCTGCGTCATTCCATTGGACGGAGGTCCAATGGAATGACGGATTTTTCGAGGTATGTCCGTTCGGGGTGGGTGATGCCCATGCTGGGAATGAACCCGACCGTGAGTGCAAACGCCATCGATTCATGCAGTTGCGTATAAATCGCTGTACGCAAGACGCTGGACTGCTGCGTACGTGCATACTCGCTGGCTTTTTCGATGCACCAGCGGCCTACACCACGTTGCCGAAACGACGGCATCACCACAAAATCGCTTAGGTACGTCGCAGGCATGCTATCGTCGTCGAATACTCCAGGTACAACCCAATGTGGGGCGATTTTGGTGAGCGAAAAAGTCGCCACACTCACCCCCATGTATTGCACCAACATGATGTGATTGGACGTTGTTTGGCGTTCGAGTTGGCGGGTCGTCGTCGCGATGCCCCACATCCCCAACCCATGGGTCAAGCGGAGCTGGGTCGCAGATTCTTCGAGCAGTGTTTGGACATTGCTGAGCTCGGTCATGCGGGCGCGATGGAGCGTAATATTTGCATAGTTCAATGCGGTATCAGTGTTGCGCGTCATGGGTAGTCAGACTCCGCCAAATGTTTAGAAAGGAGATTCTATCGTACCATAGGAGAGCTGTGAACAGCAGCACCTAGTCGACAAGCAACCGTCGGAGTTTCGGATTTGAGCGCATCCTAATCTCGTCTCTCTTGCACGTCCTAGGGTAGAATGGTGGGACAACGTGCTTTAATACGAGGGTCCATGACACAGCGCATACAAACCGTAGGAATAGCCTGGCTTTTGGTCAGCGTGGTTGTCTGTGTCGGCTTTCTGGCGCTGGTGACGCATGTCGACACACGTGTCTTGCAGATACCCGTCAGCGACGCTGATCGCCATCTCTACCCCGGGTTGTATGCCCGCGAAGCAGATCATCGTTGGTCCAGCAACGCACAACAATTACGTATCCCGACGGTGCGCGATGTGCCGCATATCGTCACGCTCGCACTATCGAACGGATATCCGACGGACCTTTCAGCGCCTGTGGTGACGGTACCTGCAGGGCACCATGGATCGGCCAGCTGGTCGGTCCCCGCTGGCGCAGGACGTCGCTATCAGATCCTCACGACGCCGCATGAACAGTGGCGCTGGGATCGTACCATCGATCTATCCAGCACGGTGGAGCGGATCGGCGAAGATGGTCGCGACCTTGGGGTAGTGTTCGCCGGGGTCAGTGTCGCCCCGACCCATACCAACGCTCTGGCGGGGTACGGCTATGCGTTGGGTCTCGCGCTGGCGCTCGCAACTATCCTCTTTGTATCAATGACGCTCTGTGGTGCATTGTGGCGCTGGGCCACGGGGATGTCGGTGGCGTTTGCTACCGTACCCATGGGCTGCCTGCTGGCTGACCCGGTCGCGACCTGGCCGTACCTCTGGTGGTTTGTTGCCGGGGCCGGTATCGCAGTGCTGGTCGTCGCGGTGGCCGCGCTGAGTGGACTTGTTGATCGGCGATTCCAGGTGCGCGGTGCAGATTTGCCGGTCTGGTTTGCACTCGCATGGTGGGCCATCCCGTTTGTGCAACAGGTGCTCATCGCCGATAACGTCTACATCCGTGCCTATGACTACGAATCGTGGATGGGGTGGTTGGGGGCAATCGCACTCGGTGGGAGCATCGCCGTACGCTGGTCGTTGCGACACGATGCTGCGCTCGATCGATACCTGCGTTGGTTGCCGCTCATCGTGATGGTCATCATGTCTCTCGCCTTTCAGTCGACGGTGTTCATGCGGATTTTTCGCTATGGGAGCGGTGACTTTAGCATTTGGGTCGACGCCGCTACGCGGTGGGTGACGACGGGTACTCTCTACCTTGTTTCGAACGTCGCCGACAATCCGTTTGCCGGCTACAAACGACCGCCGTTTTATATCATGCTGTTTACGCCGTTCGTCGGCCAAGACCCAATGGATATTCTCAATGGCTTCCGTGTGAGCAACATTGCCCTCTTTGTCGCCACTGCAGCGGTCTGGTTGCGGTCCCGTGCACCGCTCCGGCAGTGGTGGTGGTTGGCGGTGGTGCTCATCCTTGCCAACATGCAACCGCTCTACGAGACCGTGACCTTTGGGCAGACTGACGTCATCTTGCTGTTTTGTATGATGCTCATTCTGTGGGCTTTGCAAAAAGAGCGCACAGGGTGGGCTGGGGTCATCGTCGCGTTGCTGACCTCAATCAAAATCTATCCCATTCTGTTTGTGGCGTTCTTTGTCATCAAGCAACGCTGGTGGGGTGTGGTGGGGTTTGTGGTAGGCATGCTCGCATGGAACGGGATAGCGGTGCTGGTGATGGGCTGGGACCTGCACTGGATGTACCTGACCAAAGTCGTCGGGCATGTGGGCGGGACGACTGCATGGATCGAAAATCAGACCATCGCGGGATTTTTGACCAGATTCTATGACAATCCATTCGTCATGAATCGCTTCGGCGTGCCCGAAATAGCCCGCATCGCATCACTCTTGTCGATGGCAGTGTCGGCCATGGTCTGTCTCTTGGCGTTGCGCGATGCGCCGAGCACATCGAGTACGTATGCGCTGCAATATGGCTTGTTTGTGATGCTGATGGTGCTGGCAATCCCCGTTGCGTGGATGCACTATTACACGCTCATGGTGTTGGTGTATTGGATTGTGGTCTGGCATCATAGCGAAAGCGTGTTGACGCTCCGCCGCGCAGCCGCCTATGCGGTGAGTTTTGCGTTTATCGCGTATGGCAACTTCCGAAGCTTCAATTACCCCGAAGACTACGGCGCCGTTACGCTCCTGCTCGGATCGTACAAGTTGTATGCAATCTTATTATTGCTCGTCCTCTTGACCACCGAAATCATCCGGCACCGCAGCACCTGGGCTGCACCCTGGCTGGCGCTGTGGCGACGACTACAGCCTGCCAAGTAACACGGTCAGATCGAACGTAAACGTCACCGGATCCTCGGGTGGGTGTCCCCACGCCGCTGCGAAGGCATCCGCCCGAGCCAACACGGGATCTGCGTGTCCAGCTTTGATGTAGCGTTGTACCCCTGACCACGTCTGCAAGTAGCCGATGAGCCGTTCACGAGTAAAGGCCACCGTCATCGGTGGTGCCGTGTATGGTATGCGCGTATATGGGAACGCCAGGGTCGCATAGTGCGCATCGACATGGACGCGATCGGCCGGCCAATGGGCGGCTGTTTCGGCATAGAGTTCATCAATGATGGCCGTCAGTGTCGGTGTTGCACGCAGGAGTGCATAGGTCCACACCGCAATCACGCCGCCGGGCTTCCCGATGCGGCGAACCTCGCGATGGAACGCATCGATGTCGAACCAGTGCATCGACTGTGCCACACAGATGAGATCAACGCTGGCATCGGGGAGCCCCGTCTGTTCGGCACGCGACACATAGGTATGGACATTGGGGACACGTGGCATGGCTGCGATTTGGCTATACGCGAGATCACTCGCATATACCGTCGCACACGCGGATGCCAACGCCGTCGTCGCTTGGCCGTTCCCCGCTGCGAGGTCGAGTGCCGTGATTGCAGGTCCGCCCGCAAGCGAAACGATGTCGTGAATGAGTGCGATGGGATAGGTCGGACGGTACGACGCGTATTGTGAGGCGACCGTCGCAAAGTGATTTTGTTGTGCTTTGAGTGTCATACGGTATCCTCAACGATGCGATGTCCCGCTGCCGTAATAGCCGTGTGGGCATCTGCGTAGCGTGCCTGTGGCACCAAGATGTAGTCGGTGTTGTAGGTTGCCAACGTGAAAATGGGTACCTGTGCCTGTGCCAGTGGCACTGCGATTTGGACCATGATCCCGGTCAGCGTCAAGTCGAATGGGCCGACGAACTGCAGGCACCACCACGCAGGGTCGATGATTGCGCCAGGCGGTACCCATGCAGCCGGACAGACTCCCGAGAGTTCCGTTGGGCTACGCAAGATTGCTGCAAAGACTTCGCTCGGGAGCTCCGGAACCGGTGCGCTGGGCGGGAGTTGCCAGATAGTGTATTGGTCGGGGAGGCGTTTGAGTGTCAACATAGGCAAAAACGGGATGATTCGTGCGAATCATCCCGTCCTTTCTCTCGCACGGGCGAGCTAGACGACGAAGTTTACCAACTTGCCGGGGATGACGACGACCTTTTTGATGCTGGCGCTCCCAATGAGCTCTTGGATACGAGCGTTGTCGCGCGCCCATGCTTCGAGCTGGGTGGCATCGGCTGCCGCTGGCACCAAAATCCGTCCGCGCACTTTGCTGTTGACTTGCAGGACCACTTCGATTTCGCTGACCAGCAATGCTGATTCATCGAACGTGGGCCAGCCGGCGTCGTAGACGCTGCCGGTCCCGCCGAACGCTGCATAGAGTTCTTCGGCCAAGTGGGGTGCAAACGGGCTGAGCAGGCGCGCGAACACATGCGCGACTTCGCAGAAGACCGCCCCAACGGGGTGTTCGTTGCGATAGCGTTGGACCTCGTTGAGCAGCTCCATCATGGCCGCAATCGCCGTGTTGAAGCGAAACGAATCGGTGTCCGACGAGATTTTCTTGATGGCGTAGTGCAATGCGCGCCACAAATCCTTCTCGTGTGGGGCAATATCTGCAGTGCTGATGCTCCCCATCCGGTAGCCGCTGATGGCCACAGACTCGGTCATAAACAGCGCCATGATGCGATTGAGGAAGCGTTGTGCACCGGCGACACCTTCGTCGGTCCATTCCATGCTATTTTCGGGTGGGGCAGCAAACAACACCACGATGCGTGCGACATCTGAGCCGTATTGGCGCACAAATGGGCCAACCGGTATTCCGTTACCGGCACTTTTGGACATAGTGACGGGGCCGCTGACGGCCTGCCAGCCACGGGCGTCGCCCTCGAGGGTATAGCCGTGGGGCTTGAGTGCGGCACGGGCGGCATCGAGTGCGAGTGATCCAGCCGGCAGGTCGTGCTTACGGCGCAGGTCTTCTGTGAAGCTCACGTGCGTCTCGGTGCCTTCGAGATCCGTGCGGACACGGCGCTGGACCATGCCTTGGGTGAACAATGCTTTGAACGGCTCGTCTTCGGGGACCAATCCTTCGTCGTAGAGAACCTTGGTAATAAAGCGCGAGTAGAGCAAATGCAAAATCGCATGTTCGATGCCGCCGATGTACTGATGCACCGGCATCCAACGGGTGATGGCGTCTTTGGAGAAAATTTCTTGGTCATTCTGGGCGTCTGCATAACGCAAGAAGTACCACGACGAGTCGACGAATGTATCCATCGTGTCGGTGTCGCGGCGGGCCGGTTTGCCGCTGACGGGATCTGTTGTATGCACCCATTCGGTCGCTGTTGCCAACGGGGATTTGCCCTTGGGCAGATAGTCGGCTACCTCGGGGAGTTCAACCGGCAAGCGCGGATCCGGCACCATCGTGCCGTCTTCGAGATAGAGCATGGGGATCGGAGCACCCCAATAGCGCTGGCGCGAGATAAGCCAGTCGCGCAATCGGTAGGTGATGGTCCCTTTCCCTTTGCCGTTGGCGGTCAACCAGGCGATCGCAGCTTTGACACTCTGGCCGTCGCCTTTGCCGGCGGGTAGGCCGTCGAGTGGACCTGAGTTGACCATGACGCCATCGCCAGGCATCGATTCGGTCATCGTGCTGCCATCGAGGTGTGTGCCTTCGGGTTGCACTACAACGATGATATCGAGGCCGAAGTGCCGAGCGAAGTCGAAGTCGCGCTGGTCGTGTGCCGGCACTGCCATGATGGCGCCCGTACCGTAGCCCATCAACACGTAGTCAGCGATCCAAATGGGAACCTGCGCGCCGTTGACGGGATTGGTTGCGTAGGCCCCCAAGAACACCCCGGTCTTTTCGCGTGAGGTACTGGCCCGGTCTATTTCTTTGGTCAGTTTGGCCTTGTTGATGTAGGCGTTCACTTCGACCTGTTTGTCGGGGCTGGTCAATTGGCCGACCAATGGATGTTCGGGAGCCAGCACCATGAACGTAGCGCCCCAGAGCGTGTCAGGGCGGGTCGTAAAGACGACGAGGTCGCCGGCTTTGGAGCCAAAGACGACTTCGGCACCTTCGCTTTTGCCGATCCAATTGCGTTGCATGGTTTTGACTTGCTCGGGCCATTCGGTCAGTTTGTCGATATCTTGGAGCAAGCGTTCGGCGTAGTCGGTGATTTTGAAAAACCATTGCTCGAGCTCGCGCTTTTCGACTTTGGCACCACTGCGCCAACTGCGCCCTTCGGCGTCGACCTGCTCATTGGCCAGCACGGTCTGGTCGATCGGGTCCCAGTTCACCAGCGATTTGGAGCGGTACGCCAGACCACGCTTGTAGAGGAGTTGGAACAACCACTGCGTCCAGCGGTAGTAGTCGGGCGCACAGGTAGCGAGCTCGCGCGACCAGTCATACATGATGCCGGCAATTGCGAGTGAACCTTTGGATTCTTGGATGTTGTTGTAGGTCCAATCGGCCGGTTTGATGCCTTTTTTGATTGCTGCATTCTCGGCCGGTAACCCAAACGCATCCCATCCGAATGGGTGGAGCACGTCGTACCCACGCGACACATAAAAGCGGGTCAGAACATCGCCGATGACATAGTTTTTGAGGTGGCCGATATGCAAATCACCACTCGGGTAGGGAAACATTTCGAGAATATAGCGATTGGGTGCGTTGGGGCGACGGCCAGCAGTAAAGGTGCCTTCGCGGGCCCAAAATTCACGCCATTTGGGTTCAATCGACGGATCAAAACGATCGCGTTTGCTGTCCGACATGCGTCGCTCCTGCATCAATGTGGTGCTCGTACACGCGTGTGCATGGCGAGCATGAAAGTCCCATCATTATACCCCGTGGTGTATGCCCGTGCGTGCGTTCCGATATGCCAGTATCAAGCCTGCGACGGGCAGAATAATCGGCAGCCAGAGATAGCCCGCGCCGAAGTTCGACCATGCACTTGCATAGGGCAACGGCATATACCATTCGGCGATGCTGACGACGAGCACGCCAATCGCCTCGATCCAGAGCCCGATGCGGATTGGTCGCAGCTGCCCATGCCAGGCCCACACGGTGATGGCGACATAGATCAGCCCAGCCAAGAGTGATATGTGGGTAGGCACCCCCACTGCCGGGTGCGTGAGGTATTGGCTCAACGCCCGACTGAGCACAGCGACGCTCCAGAACCCATAGAGTGCCACAAATCCGACATACCGTTGCGCCTCGCCCTGCTGCTGTTGTTCCATTGTGCTCCAGAATCATGTACACTCGTATGAACGATAGGGTGTAGTACCGCGTATCATACACCGCGATGAACGTGGCGTAGCTAGTGAGTGGATAACGGCATGGCGCAATCGCCATTTTTGTATACCATCGGCACGGGGAAGTTGCAAAAACACGGCGTATGCGCCAAAGGAGTGCTCCTCGATTTGGCAGCACGGCGCGGTATCGCGGTGCCGCCCAGCACTGTATTGTTCGACGCTGCCGTCCTGTACGCCGAAGCCCACGACATGATGGCCACGCACAACACGGCACTCGTGCCGCGTGATATGCATGCGTTCATCGATACGTTCCAGCTGTTCCATGCGTTGACGCACCTCGGCTCGAAAATCGCCGTGCGGACGTTATTTGATACACATGCAGGTGCACCGCTACAAATGCATGCCCCTGGTGCGACTCGCCTGCGCATCGATCGCCGCGATCCAACGGTCCTTGCGACCGCCGTGTGTGCGGTGTGGGCATCTGCGCGGCGCTTCCCACGGGTACAACGCCGTGATGTGTTGTTGATGACCATGGTCGATGCCCAGCATGCGGGGATTGCGGTTATTGACAGCGATTTCGAAGACGATTTTGTCAACTACCACCCCGGTACCGCAGAACAACTCGCCAGTGGCCAATCCGACACCCTGCATTTGTTGTTGCCGCGACTCTCACCCGGCGAGACCGTCAATGCGCCGCTGCCGTTTACCCAGCGCCTCCAACTGCTGCTCCAAAAAATCCGAATCGTCTTCGGTGACAGCCGCTGGGTGGTCGAGTGGGCTGACGATGGGCACGAGTGTTGGCTTATCGAGTTGCGCCATGTGGTGGCACCGGTGCGACGCAACGAGCGCTTTGGGTCTGCGGATATCCGTGATCACATGCCCGAATTACCGTCGTATTTCAGTGCTGCGCTCTATGCCAGCATAAGTCGCGAGGTATTTGGGCTGTTTACCCGCTCTGATACACGGTTGAGTCACGAACGCAGCTTCATCGAAGTATTTGCCGGCCGGGTACGTGTCAATTATGGGCTGCTGGCAGATATTTCGCGCCGCTGGGGAGTGCCTGGCACGCTGCTGGCGGATTTGAATGATGCGCTCTTGGTGTCTATCCCGACGAATCCCGATCGATTGCGCCGGAGCTGGTGGCGTCTGGTCTTTTTGATTTGGGAGGCCTTGACAGCCCCACGGCGGATGCGAAAGACATTAGCGGCATTGCTCGAACGTACCCGCAAACATCACGGCGATCTCGACGATCTCATCACGGTGCTCCAACAAGCTGCCGTCATCTCTGTGCAAGGCTACTTCGTCACCGCCCGTATCATTGGTCCCCTCGAATCGTGGATGCGGCGCAGGCGCGTCTATGCAGAGTGGAGTGTGCGCTACAAATCGTTCCAGCGGACCATTTTGGCTGATATTATCCCAATCCAACAATTTGTCGATACTCGTCCTGACTTGCTCGATGATAT
>JBFYTT010000012.1:0-4067 GCA_041300425.1 Roseiflexaceae bacterium | reverse complement strand
GTATGCACTGACGTTCAAAATCAGACCAGCTTCAATCTAATCTCTGTTGTAACCAGATTTTTCGAATCAGCTTTGTAAGTTCGGCAATCGACGGTTTGAATCCAACTCTTTCATCAATGCTCCTGCATGTTTTTGCAGAATTTTTGTGAACGTATCTATTTCGGCCAGAAGTGCTCCTTTGGTTGTAGGCGCATCGCGTTTTTCTGGCAGCGGGGTTGTGGGTTTTTGTTCCTGGGGCTTGGGAGCGGGAGCATCGGCAGCACGTGAAAATCTGAGAAACTCATGGGTCATTTTGTTTATGGCTGACCACTGATCATGCAATTCAGCCGCGAGACCTTTGTCAAAAAGGTATTTATGAGAGAAAAAACTTTTCATCAATAATCTACGTGCGTCTTCGATATTTTCTTCGTTTTGTGCAAGGTTCACCTCTGAGTACAGCCCAGTTGCCAGCGAATGCACTTGGTGAAGTGCGTCGTATCTTTTCTCGACCAAGAAATTATTCGTCTTGCGGCGATATAAGGTAACACCATAAATGGTCAAGCACGAGCTAATAAATGCTGCAACACCGGTGATGTTGGTATACAGCAATGCAGAATATCCGTTGACATCGCTCCAGCGGAGTTCTTTGAGAGACACATACGTAGGGACGACTGACGTCTCCCACCAAGTGGCCGACAACCGCCAACCATAGACGACCCACGACCAGAGATTTGCGAAAAACGTCGCAGCGTCGGACAAAAACTGCCAGACATCGTTCATTGCATCCTCCTCACCTATGCACCAAGCATATCAAGAGGAGTGGCAGAAATATTTGGTATTTTTACCAAATAACTATCAATCGGCGCTGTGGACCAGCGTATGGAGCGTATCGCGCAGGGTCGAGAGGTGTTGGTATTGCTCGACGCGGACGACATGTCGTTTGGATCGGCGCAGTGTGGTCAAGAGGGTCGTTACGTCGCGGTCTGCTTGCTTCCATTGTGCCCACAGGCGTTCGGCAGTCGTGTCATCGAAGACGCGCCGACTGCGTGCGATGCGCCGCTTGAGGGTGCGATAGGTCTTGGTCGCAGGGCGCCGGGCGCGACCACGCAATTGGGTCATGAGCAGCGACACCTCTGCCAGCAATGCGGCCTGTGCCAACGCGGGGTCGCGGTAGACACGACCGGCCCACCAGCGCATGACGACGGCAACCACCACAATCGTCGCGCCGACTCCACCCGCGATGGTCTGTTCTTGCGAGGTGGCGTTCATGACGCGCGCGTAGAGGGCATCGTGGATAGTGAGCAGATCCAAGCTACGGATCGCTGCACCCTGCAGGACGAGCCACTCCCAGAGCAGGCGCACCCAGGCAATCAACGCTTGGAGATACGAGTTCCAATCAAACATACGGACCTCTCAGCGCCGCGGTCACACCACACACACGTGGTGATTTTGCGACGATAATACGTAAAACTGCGGGAGCGGAGGATGAATATGGGATTAATCGTGTACCCAGATTATACCTTTACCTTGGGGACGGCCCGTGGGCTGGTCCAGTGGCAACACCCACCCGACCTGCGCCTCGGCGGCGCTGCAATAGAACGGACCCGGCTGGCGCAGACGATGCAGACGTTGCTCGAGCGCCATGGGCAGATTGTGGCTCGGGGGGTGCCTGGTGTCGGCAAAAGCACGTTGGCGGCGGCGTTTAGCCGGCAGAGTATCGAGCAGTACCCGGGAGGCGTCGTGTGGGTCACCATGGGGCCGCACGTTGATCCCGAGGCTGGTCCGGCATTGGTGTTGGATAGCTGGTTCACCCGTGCGACAGACCTCGCGCTCTTGCCGGCAGGCGTGCATGTCGACGCAGCCATGGTTCGTACCGTGTGGCAACCCGCGCCGCGCATGTTGGTGATCCTCGACGACGTCTGTGCCGCCGCTCACATTGCAGTGCTGCGTGATGCATTGCCCGCCCACGCCCATCTGATTATCACCACGCGCGACGACGCCTGCGCGGCGGATCTGCAGCTGCCGATTGTGCAGGTCGAGGTCTTTGACGAAGACGAGGCGCTGGCTGCGATGGCGGTCCTCCTCGAAGTGCCGGTCGCGACGCTGCGTGCCTGGGAATGGCCCGCGCACCTCGCCGCCCACCTCGGCAGGTACCCGCTGGCCGTCGACCAAGTCAGTCGCTATCTGGCCCATCTGACCCTCGATCCGGCGGGGTGGGCGGTCGAAGCAGCAGAACTCTGTGCGCAGAGTGTCGATGCGGTGTTCCCGCTGCTGTTGCAGCGACCGGTTGCGACGGGCGCGAGCAAGAGTCTGCTGATTGCACATATCTACCGCGCGCTCCATCCGCTCGAGCGACAGGTATTGGGGTCGATTGCCTGTACGGCGGCCGACCAAGACATCCCACTCGCATTGTTGACCCGTGCCTGGGAGCTCAGCCCCGAGGCGATGACGGGCATCCTGACGCGCCTCGAGCAGCATGGCTTGGTGACCGCGGTGGGTGACAACAGCTGGCGCCAACACAGCGTGTTGCGCGGGTGCGTGCATGCCCAAATGGCGCACACCGATGCCCGGGCACAGCTCAGCCAGCGGATATTGTGGGCCGCCTGCCGCGTGATGGAAGACCATACCGATGCGTATACCTACGGTTTGGCGACCGCAGTATACGGTCAGTTGCAGGGGTTATTTGCGATTGCGATCCAGCTCGATATCCCAGGGGCATCCGACATCGTGTCGGAGTGTGCCCCGTACCATCGGGCGCAGGGGATGCATCAGCAGCAACTCAGCTGGGCGAATCAGTTGGCCATTGCCTGTGCAGCGCATGCATCGACCCAGTATCGGGTCAACAGTCAGATGCTGCTGGCCGATGCGTATGTCGACCACGCGGCCCATGTGGGGGTCGGCCGTGCACAGGCGATTGCTGCAGCAGCGACGCATTATCACGAAGCCCGCATCGACGACGCGACGTTGGCGCTGCATCCACAGCGCGCGGCGTTGTTCAACCGACGGGCAATTGCCATGATCGAAGCCGCAGAGCTACCCGGTGCGGATCGTGGCGCGTATTTGGCAGATGCGATCGCGAGTTGCGATGCAGCGCTGGCAGACCCGCAGTTGGATGCAGGGTTGTATGCGTCGATCTGCCAAAACAAAGCGAATGTGTTGCACGAGCTCGGTCGCGAGGCGTTCCCTGGCGGAACGATGTACCTCGACAACGCCATTCAGAGTTGTCTCGATGCACTGGCCTATCTGCCGACGGAATTAACCACACAGCACTTCGTCGGCCTCTATGGCACCTTGGCGTCGATCTATCGGTCATACGCCGAATGCGAAGCGGTCGAACGAAGCGTGTACCTCGGCCACGCCCGTGACGCGAGCGGGACGGTGCTTTTGCACCTCGACAAAGATCGCGACCCGATGCGCTATGCGCGCGAACTGATGAACCGGGCGAACATCTTTGGCGATTTGGCAGAAGAACTCGATAGCCCGCATGCCCGCTGCATCGAACAGGCCATTGAGCACCTGCACGAAGCACTCGTCTACCGGACCGAAGCGACCGTGCCGCTCGAATACGCCTGGACCCACCACAACCTGGCCGTCGCCTATCGCACCCAATCGATGCTGGTAAGCGAAGACCAGGTCGCCTGCCTGCACAAGGCACTCGTGTCGATGGATGCGGCCTTGCGCTACCGGACTGCCGACGAGGTGCCCGCATATGCTGCCCTGAGCCATTACATCGCGGCCACCATCTATCGTGACCTGGCCGATGCACTCGACACGGCGGATCCTGCGCGGGATCAGGCACTCGTCGAGGGCTTCGCCCATATCGACCAAGCCCTCGCACTGTACGAAACACTCACCGACGCATTTGCCGTGGCGGCCTGCTACGACGTACGCGCTTCGTTGGGCTGGCGGCAGGCCGTGCTGCCGATTGTCCATCGCGCCTCGATACTGAATCGTGCGTTGGAGGACGTCCGGCGCGCGCTGCGGTCGTTCAGCCCCAGCGAAGAGCCCAATGATTATGGCGAATCCCTGCTCACCGAAGCCCAGATTTTGACGCTCCAAGGGCGGCGCCACGAGATTGTCTGGAAGGG
>JBFYTT010000008.1:0-2552 GCA_041300425.1 Roseiflexaceae bacterium | reverse complement strand
ATATGACCGCTCTGCTCGGCGCCGAGGACGTTGCCCGCCCCGCGGATTTCGAGGTCGCGCATGGCGATGCGGAATCCCGCCCCCAACTCGGTCGCCTCTTGGATTGCCTGCAGGCGTTGGTGGGCTTCGATGGTGAGCGGCACACCCGGCGGCAGACAGAGGTAGCAGTAGGCACGCTGGGTACTGCGACCCACACGGCCGCGCAGCTGATAGAGCTGTGCGAGGCCGTAGTAGGGTGCGTCGTCGATGATGATGGTGTTGGCGGACGAGACATCGAGGCCGTTTTCGATGATGGTTGTACAGACAAGGACATTGGTCTTGCCGGTATAAAAGTCGAGCATGACTCGTTCGAGCTGATGTTCGGGCAACTGCCCGTGCCCCACCCCGATGCGGGCTGATGGGATGAGGCGGTGGAGCGAGTCTGCGACGTGGTAGATCGAATGCACACGGTTGTGGACAACATATACTTGCCCGTCACGCTCGAGTTCACGCTCGATTGCCTCGCGGATTTGGCGGTCGTTGCGTTGGATGAGGTAGGTTTTGACGGGCATGCGCTCTTCAGGCGGGGTCTCGATGACACTCAGGTCACGGATCCCGGCCAGCGACATGTGGAGCGTCCGTGGGATAGGCGTCGCGGTCAAGGTGAGCACATCGACGCCGGTTTTGAGTTGCTTGAGGCGCTCTTTGTGTTTGACCCCAAAGCGCTGTTCTTCGTCGACGATGAGCAAGCCGAGGTCTTTGAAGTGGATGTCGTTGGACAGGATGCGGTGCGTCCCCACCAAAATGTCGACTTTGCCGCTACTGGTGGCGTCGAGGACGGCATTTTGCTCTTTGGCACTCCGAAAGCGCGAGATGAGTTCCACGTTGATGGGGAAGGCCGCCATGCGCCGGCTGAACGTCTCGAAATGTTGTTGCGCCAACACCGTGGTGGGCACGAGGATGGCGACCTGCTTGTGGTCTTGGACTGCTTTGAATGCCGCGCGCAGGGCAACTTCGGTTTTGCCGAAGCCGACGTCGCCGCAGACCAGGCGATCCATGGGCTGGTCTGACTCCATGTCGTGCTTGACATCGTTGATTGCTTTGAGCTGATCAATTGTCTCGTTGTATGGGAAAGCCGCTTCGAACTCGCGTTGCCAGGTGTTGTCGGCGCTGTAATGGAATCCCTTGGCGGTACTGCGTTTGGCGTAGATCGCGAGTAACTCTTCGGTTAAATCCTCGACCGATTTGCGGGCTTTGCGTTTGGCACGCTCCCAGTCTTGGGATCCGAGCCGGGTCAACGTCGGCTCGGCATCGCCCGAGCCGATATAGCGCGAGACACGGTCGATTTGATCGACCGGAACATAGAGTTTATCGCCAGCCGCGTAGCGCAGATTGAGGTATTCGCGTTCGACCTTGTCGATGGTGCGCCGGATCATGCCGTCGTAGACCGCAATACCGTGCTCGATGTGGACCACGAAGTCGCCGACTTGCAGACCGCGCAAAAACGCCGCTCGGTCTTGGGAGGAACGGTCGTCGCGCTCGCTCCGTTTGGGTTTGCTGGCGGTGCGGCGCTGAGTCCAGCCAAAAACCTCGGCGTCGGAGAAGACCGTCACGCCCAGCAACGGTGACGACCAGCCGCTGTCGATAACACCGTGGACCAGGTGCAGCGTAGCGTCGGATCCACTGGCTTCGAGGACCATCTCGTGCAGGCGGGCGGCCTGGGGTGTCACCAAATAGACATGTTGCCCCAGCGCCAGCCGTTTGACCACCTCACTGATGAGCTCTTTGAGACGCCCGCCGTAGAGGTCGACGCCGCGGAAGAGGTCGTCGGGCAGCGCTTCGACGCTCGGGTCGGGCAATAGCTCGGTGAACGGCAGGTCGCTGGTGGCCACATGCATCACCGGCACGCGCTGCAGAATCGTGCGCCACGGGTGGATGACAATTGGGTACCAGGTGGGGAGCTCGCCACTGTCGACGTGCTGCTGGCGGCGCGTCTCGTGCTGCATGGCGTATTCGCTGGCGGCTTGGGCGATGAGCACAGGCTCGCTGAGGATGAGCGGTGCGCGTTCGGGCAGGTAATCGAGGAGCGAGGCCATCTGCAGGTCTGGGGCAAACAGGGGTGCGATCAGGGCACGGCCTTCGAACGGTTCGTCCGAGGCAAACCGCTCGATCAGCTGCTCCCATTCGTGACGCGCTTCGTCACGCAGGCCGCTGAGGTCTTGGGTGCGCAGCCAGGCGACCACCGCGTCGTGCCGGGCGTGATGGTACTCGTAGGCGGGACCGACGGTGAGTGCTGGAATCGCCTCGGTGCTGCGCTGCGTGAGCGGGTCGAAGGCGCGGATAGAGTCGATATCGTCGCCAAAGAACTCGATGCGCACGGGTTGGGCTGCACCGACGGGGAAGATGTCGATGATACCGCCGCGTCGATTGACTTCGCCCGGCTCCGACACCGCCGATGTTAATCGGTAGCCGATTTGGGCGCAGTGGTGGATGAACTGCAGTGGGTCAAGGCGCGCGTTGAGCGTCACAGTCAGCGTGCTGTCGGCCAAATCGGCTGGATTGATGGTCGGTTG
>JBFYTT010000392.1:0-3664 GCA_041300425.1 Roseiflexaceae bacterium | reverse complement strand
GCTTCTATTTGTTGCAGTATGTCATCAACCGACTGCTTCACTGCGGTATTTGAAGCATCGTCGAGGTGAATGGTTGTCTCGGCATTGTTGGAGATACCGCGCTGGGTACGCAACCAGAGCCACGCCACGATGCTCAATGCTAGTCCCAGGGTGACCCCGCGTCGCAACATAACCGCCTCACCTCTGCAAAGGTTCTCGCGGTATTTTACCACTCTCTCGTCTACAGTCTCGTAAGGAGCTTCTATGCCGACGGTATACGCCGCTATCGCCACACCACTCGACACGCAGGGTGCGTTTGATCCGCCTGCCATGACTCGTCTCTTGGACACACTCTACACCAGTGGGGTGGATGGAGTGGTGCCGTGCGGGACAACCGGTGAAGGACCGTCATTCAGTGTGAGTGAACGCCTGGCTATCATTCAGCATTGTGTCGCACATCGTGCCGGGCACAGGGTTATTGCAGGTACAGGTTGCCAATCACTGACGGACACCATTTCATTGACCACAGCTGCATATGCAGCGGGTGTCGATGCTTGTCTGGTATTGCCTCCTTTCTTCTACAAACAATCCGGAGAACACGGGGTTTTGGACTGGTACCGCGCACTCTGCGATGCACTACCAGTGGGCAGCAAGCTTATTTTGTACCATATCCCCCCGATGACCGGAGTATCCATCACACCGACCATTATTGATGGGCTACTGGCCACACACCCATCGTATATCGCAGGCATCAAAGACAGTGGGGTGGATGCAGCGCATACAGCGATGCTCACCGCCCGGTACCCACAATTAGCCATTTATACAGGCAATGCACCCATCCTCGCACAAGCAATCCGCGATGGCGCAGCTGGCTCTATTTTGGCAATTGCCAACATCGTTCCTACAGTGATACGCACCGTGACTGATGACCCGACTCGTACCGATGCCCAAGCGCAATTGGCAGCAGTCGACGGCTTCGTCCGCAAAGTTGGAGCGGTCGCAACGATCAAAGCGATTCTCGCTGGAGCAGGAACACCCGTCGGCGCACCACTCCCGCCACAACGCCCACACCCTGATGCGGGCACCGCGTACCGCGAGTTCCTTGCATGCACATCGCAGGCATAATGCTCGCTATCGAGAGAACGACATGATTGTATTGCTCCATGGCCCCGATGAGTATCGGCGTAGCGAACGTCTACGCGAGTACCTCGCTACCATTCCTGAGGCGGCACGATCGCTCAATATCAGCCGGATCGAAGGCAAGCGATTCAAACTCGATGCCTTCATCCAGGCCAGCGAAGCGTTTCCTTTTCTGCATGACCGACGCATAGTGGTTGTTGAAGATCTGTTGAAAAATCAAAAAGCCGGGAAAGAGCGTGACGAATTCAAGCAGGTACTCGAACGCCTTACCGGATGGTGTGACGTTATTTTTGTCGAAAACGAAGACATCGACAAACGCGGTGCGTTGTATACACACCTCGTCAAAATTGCGCACGTCGAAGAATTCCCGTATCTCAAAGAGACGGACATTGTACGGTGGCTAGGCGAGTTGGCACGGACGCTGCGGGTGACCATTGATAATCGGGCAGCATACCGGCTCCTCACACTGGTCGGTTCCAACGGCAGAACACTGCTCAATGAGATGACCAAAGTAGCAACATACGTTCGCCCGGGGGGAGCAATCGACGAAGGAACCATTGACCTGCTGGTAGCGGACGACACCGAAGAAAACATGTTTGCTTTTGTGGATGCGTTAGCACTGCGGCGCAAGGGACTCGCACTGACGAAGCTGCGCCATCTGATTGCCGACGGTCAAGCCCCAATCTATATCATCTTTATGATTGCACGCCAAGTACGTATCTTGCTGCAAGTCCGTGAGCTCGACGGATTGCGACTGCGACCCAACGAAATCGCCACACGTGTCGGCCTACGGCCAGGGTTTTTGACTGATAAAGCAATCGAGCAAGCACGCGGATTCAGCCCTGACGAGCTCGAGCGCTTACACGAACGGGTGCTAAGCCTCGACCATAAGAGCAAAACCGGGGCGATTGATGTACTTGCCGGGCTTGATTTGTTGGTAATGGAAACATAGAAAACCCCACTCGCTTACGCGAGTGGGGATGACAGACAGCGTTACTTGCTGGCTGCGTTGAGCTTCTTCATCAGACGTGACTTGCGGCGCGCTGCATTGTTGCGGTGAATGACGCCTTTTGTTGCTGCTTTGTCGAGTGTGCTCAAGGCAGTGATAATTGCCTTTTGATCAAGCGCACCCGATGCAATGGTCTGCTCGGCTTTTTTGACCATTGTTTTGAGTCGTGCGTTGTAAGACGAGTTGCGAGCGTGACGGTTTTCTGAAGTACGGATGCGCTTCAACGCAGATTTGGTGTTCGCCAAGGTATCACTTCTCCCGTATAATTCATGGATTCATTGCACATGAGCATCTGAAAACTCATTATACCAAAACACACAGGAGTGTGCAACATGGGAGCACGAATACATCATCCTGGGTCGCGCACCTTGTTCCACACCCTCGTTGTGGCTATTGGATATTTTATCAGTCGCGTGCTTGGGGTTGCGCGCGACATGGTAATTACTGCGCAATTTGGGACCTCACCAGAGGTTGATGCGTATCGTGCGGCATTCGCGCTTCCGGATTTGTTGTATCTGGTGGTCGCCGGCGGCGCGCTCGGGACCGCGTTAATCCCTGTTTTTCAGTCACGCCGTGTCGAAGCCGGAGAACCAGCTGCATGGGACCTCGCCAATGCAGTGTTGAATCTCACGCTGCCCGTCTTGGTGGGATGTGCGGTGGTAGGGTGGATTTTCGCCGAACCTATTGTACGTCTGACGACTGCCCAAGGATTTGCACCCGAACAGCAGGAACGTACCGCACATCTCATGCGCTTGCTCCTCCTCCAACCCATACTATTGGGGGTCGGTGGCATAGCCAAAGCGACCCTAGAGGCGCACGAACAGTTCCGCATCCCGACGATTGGATCGAATCTCTACAACGTGGGAATAATCATCGGCGCAGCAGTGCTGGCACCCTGGTACGGAATCGACGGGGTAGTGTATGGTGTTTTGATTGGTGCATTTGCGTTTGTGGCGATTCAAATACCGACATTGCGACGCTTGGGATGGCATTATCAAATGCGTGGATGGGCAACAGCGGGTGTACAGGCAGTCGGCAGGTTAGTATTGCCGCGGCTGTTTGGGCAATCGATATGGCAAATCAACCTGACCACGATGATTGCGATGACATCGGCCTTTGGACTGGGTGCTGTCGCAGCATCGGGGTACGCGCTGCAAATCATGTTGCTCCCGCATGGCCTGATCGGACTGAGCATTGGGACGGTTATCTTCCCTCTGTTGGCGAGCCATCTCGCCCGAGGTGATCGCCCCGCATTCGCACGTGCAGCAAGTCTCGCCGTGCAAAGCATTCTGGCGGTGACCATTCCCGCATCAATCGTGCTCTATGCGGGTGCCCGTACGGTAGTCAAGGTGCTGTACGAGCGCGGTTCATTTGATCGTGCGTCTGCAGAACTCACTACGGCAGCGCTCCAGGGCTACGCGATAGGAATCGCAGGCTTCTGCGTGGCTGAAATCGCCGTACGCATCTGGTTCGCCCTGCAAAATACCCGTTTGCCAGTGCTGATCGGCCTGGTGGCTGTGCTCTTCAATGTGACAT
>JBFYTT010000334.1:0-5671 GCA_041300425.1 Roseiflexaceae bacterium | reverse complement strand
TACGGTTGGTGCGCCAAGCACAGGGTAGCCGGGCCCCAGTCCAGAATCTGGTCGACGCCATCGCAGCAGTCTTCGTGCCGGTCATCATCGGTATCGCTGTGCTCACGTTTGTGGGGTGGTGGCTGGCTGGTGCTGGTCTGACCCAGGCACTGATGTACGCCGTGGCCGTGCTGGTGATTGCCTGCCCTTGTGCGCTCGGGCTCGCGACGCCGACGGCCATCATGGTAGCTAGTGGCGTCGGTGCACGGCGCGGGATCTTGGTCAAGGGCGCAGCAGCGCTCGAGCGGTTGGCACAGGTAACCATCATGGCCTTCGACAAAACCGGCACATTGACTGCAGGTGCGCCGCAGGTGAGTAGCGTGTTGCCGGCCGATCAACGTGCATTAGTGTTGACCGTCGGCGGGGCGGTCGCCCAGGGCAGCAAACATCCCTTGTCACAGGCGATGGTCGAAGCCGCTCGGGCAGAAGGCTTGACCGTGGCACGTGCCACCGAGATGACCGACCAGGCAGGCCTCGGCGCACACGGGCTCGTCGACGGCGAGAACGTCATCATTGGCAATCGGGCTGCCATGCAGGCCGCACACATCGACTGTTCTGACTGGGACCCGATGCTCGTCGAGTTGGCACAGAGTGGTCAAAGCATCGTACTGGTCGCACGCGCTGGGCGCATCATCGGCGTCGTTGGGCTACGCGACGCAGCACGTCCCGAAGCGGCATCAGTCGTTGCCCAATTGCGTCGCCAGAACATCCGGAGCGTCATGATTTCGGGCGATTCGGTCGTCACGGCACAACACGTGGCAGGCACGTTGGGGATTGATCAGGTCTTTGCAGGGGTCATGCCCGCCCAAAAAGTCGAGACCGTTGTGTCACTCCAACGCGACGGGGTGGTTGCCATGGTCGGCGATGGCATCAACGATGCACCTGCCCTTGCACGTGCAGATGTGGGCATCGCAATGGGCAGTGGGACCGATGTCGCCATCGACACCGCAGATGTCATCCTGATGCGTTCTGATTTGCGGGTGCTGATGACAGCGTTAGCACTCGGGCGGCGTACCATGAGCACCATCAAGTGGAACCTGTTCTGGGCGTTTGGGTACAACGTTATCGGCATCCCTATCGCTGCGGGTTTGTTGTATCCATGGTGGGGGATCCAGCTCAGCCCTATCGTCGCCGCAGCCGCTATGGCATGTAGTTCGGTCTTTGTGGTGACGAATTCGTTGCGCATTGCGCGGGCGCGAGAGCTACAGGAATGACTGTCGCCAAGCTCCATCCCAATGAGGTCGATATCAACGCTGCGCTGGTTCAGCAGCTGCTCCACCAGCAAGCGCCAGCCTGGGCTCACCAATCACTGACGCTGGTCGACAGTGCCGGTACAGACCATGTGCTCTACATGCTTGGTGCCGATACGGTCGTACGTTTGCCACGCATCGGCTGGGCGGATGATCAGGCTGCTCGTGAATCGGCGTGGTTGCCCATCATCGCACCGTTTCTCCCAGTGGCAGTACCGCAGCCGGTGTTCCTTGGTGCACCGACCAATGCGTACCCATGGCACTGGTCCATTTATCGCTGGTTACCCGGTGTCGACGCGCTCGCATCACCGCCCATCGACGAACGGGCTGCAGCACACACGCTGGCGTCTATTGTGGCGGGTATGCGCCGTGTTCCACCCACGGGCGGGATGCGCCGCGGCAGCCGCGGTGGAACGCTTCAGTCACGCCACGACGATACCTGTGCCGCACTCCATGCGCTGACGCCGTTGGGACTCATTGACACGAGTCATGCTGCGTTGCTGTGGCAGCGCTGGGTCGCAGAACCGGTCACCAACGACGCAGCGGTGTGGCTCCACAGTGACATCCACAGCGGGAATCTGCTGGTCGTTGACGGCAACATCAGCGCCCTGATTGATTTTGGTGGGCTGACCCTCGGCGATCCTGCGGTCGATTTGACCGTTGCCTGGTCGATGCTTTCTGATCCGGCACGCACGGTCTTTGCCGAGCAGTTGGCTGTCGATCCTGCGCAATGGCGCCGCGGTCAAGCCTGGGCGTTGTCGATTGCCCTGATCCAATTGCCGTATTACCACACCACCAACCCGGTCCTCGCGGCGACTGCCCTGCGGACTATCAATGCAATACTTGCAGCCACTGAAAGGGGTGAATCATGACGCGTCGAATGATCGTTTGGATGCTGTGTATGGCCTGTGTGAGTATGATTGCCGCATGTGGCAGTACAGAGACGGTCGCGCCGAAGCCGCATGAGAATATGAGTGACCACATGCTCCACCCCACGATGAACCCTGCAGATTTGGCTCTCCCTTATGACGTGCGCTTCATCGATGGCATGATGATGCATCATTTGGCTGCTATCGACATGGCCAACGCTGCCCTGCAGAGTGCCACAGACCCCAAAATCAAAGAACTGGCCCAAGCCATCATCACGGCACAATCGAGCGAAGTCACACAGCTCCGCGATTGGCGTGCGAGTTGGTACCCCGATGCACCGATGACATCGGGCACGGGTGCAGACATGGGGACGATGCAGGTATCAGACGATGCGGCGATTGCCTATGATATCCGTTGGCTCAACGCGATGATCGATCATCATGAGGGTGCGGTCACCATGGCCAACGAGGCCCTCGCCAACGCCGAGCATGCAGAACTCAAAACACTCGCTACTGCCATCATCGCGGATCAGAACCGCGAAATCGAACAAATGCAAGCGATGTTGCCCAAGTAACCAACAGGGCATCGATGTTTTGTGGTTGTTCGTTATGAAAAAAACGCGCCGCACGGACGGTATCGCATGTCCAGGTAGCGTCCCCGCTGGCAGCGCCATTCTATCGCCGGGGTGTACGGAAAAAGCACCGCCCCGACCTGTGACGGTGTCAAATGTCCCCGTGATGCGAGACCGCAATAGAGCCTTCGCACGACAATGCGAAGGCTCCGTTGTGTCTATGAGCGCCGACCGGTAAATGTCCGCATCGTGTCATAGACACCCAGCCATTTGCCGACGACGACATCGAACCACGTGGTCGGCAGCAACCCGCGCACCAGCGGCAGGATGGTGACAATCCATGGCGTCCGCACCCAGATTGCATTGCGTTGGATGCCGGCGAGTACCGCACGAACGACGGCAATCGGCTCGATGATGGGGATAATGGGTGACCGGACGCCGGCAAACATGCCGGTCGTCGTGTAGTACGGTGTCACCGTCGTGACTTTGACCGCACTCCCCGCCTGGGCCAGTTCGAGGCGGATCGAGTCTGACCATCCGACCGCCGCCCATTTGCTGGCGCAGTAGACTGCCATGCGTGGGTTGCTGACTAACCCGGCTGCCGACGCAATGGTGACCAAATGCCCGCGATTGGCTGCAATCATGCGCGGCAGAATGCGTAGCGTGAGGTGCATCGGTGCAATGGCATTAATCGCCATTTCGCGGTCGATTGCAGCATCTGTCTGTGCGACGAACGGCGTACCGACGATGATCCCCGCATTGTTGATGAGGACGTCGACACTAATGCCGCGTGCATCCATGTCGGCGAGCGCTGCATCCATCGCTCCGGTAGATGTAATGTCGACGACACAGCCGTGCACTGCGTAGCCCGCGGCACGCAGGCGCTCGACCGCCACGTTGAGCGCTGTGTCGTTGATGTCCCACAGGGTCACATGGGCCGCTCCAGCTGCCAAAAGTTGTTCAGCCATCAGCAAACCGAGCCCCGAGGCAGCACCAGTGATGAGTGCGTTGCAGTTCTTAAGTCTTGTCATGATGGTCCCTCCGATAGTCGGACGCAGTACGCACCTGCGGAACACGTCGACGCGAATGCGGGGTTCGGATTAATGCCCGGCAGAGGCTTTCTTTTGCATCTCTGAGCGGCCTTCCCATGGACCTGGCCAACCCGGCAAAAGCAACCCAAAGACGATTGCGCACAAGCCGACATAGAACGTCAGCAAGTAGGCAGCTTCGAAGCCGAGAACATTTTGGTCACAGGCAGCTTGTACCTGTGCACGAATCGCCGCTTTGGCAGTCGCCGCTTGGTCTGTAGGCAGATCCTTGAGCGTGGCCGCAGCAGCGGGCGGAATATTGTCTTCGGGGGCGACACCCGGCGTCTCACACAACCCAAACGGTGCACGCGTCGCGGTGGTGGTTTCTTCGGCCTGATTCTGTAGGCTCTTGACCTCGGCCGACAACGTACTCGTCAGCACCGTGGCGAGAATGGCCACCCCGATTGACTGCACCACAAACCGTGTCCCGTTCACCAGTGACGACGCCCGCGCCAACTTGGGGGCAGGTGCACTGCTCAACGCGGTGGCAAAGGTCGTCTGTACGGTCATCCCCAGCGCTACCCCACGTAACGCGAGGAGCCACATGATGGTTGTTATCGAGGTGTCGGCTTGAATCTGAGTAAATTGCCACGTATTGATCACCAAAATGGTGAATCCGATGGTGATAAGCGGGCGCGGGCCGATTTTGTCGAAGAAGCGGCCAGCCAGTGGGGTGGTTATCCCTGCGGCAATTGCCAATGGCAGCAGGGTCAGGCCGCTTTCGAATGCGCTGAAGCCACGCAATGCTTGAAGGTAGACGGGCATCAAAAATTCTGCCCCAAAGAGCGCCACTACGCTGACATACCCAATCAGATTGGCCATGGTAAATGTCGGTGTGCGGAAGAGGCGCAGATCGAGCATCGGCTCTTCGGCGACATAGAGTTCGACGATAATCCAGGCGATGATTGCCGTCGCACCGACTGCGTACCAGGTCAATACGGCTGCATCGCTCCAGCCGTAGTTGGCAACCAGTGAACTCGCATACAGTACCGACCCGAACCCGATGCTGGCAGTCAAAATTCCCAGGGGGTCGGCTTTGACGATACGCTTTGCACTGTCGATTGGTAGCCATTTGGACGACACAATGTAGCCCACAATCCCGATTGGGATATTAATGAAAAATATCCAACGCCACATATCGATATCGACCAGCCAGCCGCCCATAATCGGACCAAGTGCAGGGGCCAGCACGAGCGCAATCCCAAAGAAGCCCAGGGCCATGCCCTGTTCTTTGGCGGGGAACGTCCGATAAATAAACGCCGGTCCGAGTGGCTGTGCTAACCCACCGCCGATACCTTGAAAGGCGCGTGCGATGATCAACACGGGTAGGCTCGGTGCCAAGCCGCACGCCAGCGAAGCAAGTGCAAAAATCGCCAGCCCGATGGTGTAGATGCGTTTTGGGCCAAAGCGGTCTGCGAGGTAGCCACTGATGGGGGTCACGATGCCCAAAGACAGCGTGTAGACGCTGATTATCCATTGAGCATCATTGAGTGTCGCGCCGAATTCGCGGCGCAGAGTCTGAAAGGCTACATTGACGACGGTCGTGTCGAGAATAATCAAGAAAATCCCAAAGACGACCGAAATCAGGACCTTCCACTTTGCATCGAGTCCTGCTCGTGCTGGTGTGGCTGTTGTCACTGAAGTTCCTGTGTGTGTATGCAAAATAGTTCGGTTCTATCCGTAGGTACGGATAGAACCGCCGGGTGTATGTATCGAATGGCAGAAATTTATGCGTCGATGAACATTTCGTCGATGCTGGTCCCGTTCCAGTCTTCGTGGGTGCCGACACCCAGCATGCGCGCAAGGGTTGGTGCCGTGTCGAGCAGTGAGACGGCGCGACTAATGGTGTAATT
>JBFYTT010000333.1:0-5007 GCA_041300425.1 Roseiflexaceae bacterium | reverse complement strand
CGGTAATCCCTATCAGCACTGCTTGTGGCGTGACTTCGCGGAACGTATTGCGCATCGCATCGAGCTGGTTGATGATATCTTGCTGACGCTGTATCTCTTGTTCGAGGAGCGTGCGTTGCTGTTTGAGCGCCTGGACTTCTGCGGCACTCGGGGCTGCAACAGTGCTGGTTTCGACAACCTCGTATACTGCTTCGACAGCAACCGGCTCCATCACAGGGGTCGCAATGGCTGGTGCGTCGACCGGTACAGGGACAAATCCGTCAGACAGATTTTCACCATTGTTGTCGGCCACTATGACAGCCTCTTGTGTTTGTTCATCTGACGGACGAACAGTTTCGTCCTGGGTATCTTGCTCAATAGTGTATTGCAACGGGCCAGACATGCTCGAAGGTAGCGGCGCATGGAACGCATTCATGTCGTGCGCGGTGTCAGCAAATCCCCCCGCAGGTAAATCTGACACCCGTAATTCCCCACTCAAGCCAGTTGACTCCATGCTCCCAGACGAGACGGGTGCGCCACATTGTTCGCAGGAGCGCTCACCAGGCAGGATCACCGCACTGCACTGTCGGCAGGTCAGTGCGCTCAACCCTTGAGCATCGGTACTAGCAGTCACACTGATCGGACCGTCAAGCCGTGCACCGCACGACTCGCAGTAGCGCACGTCCAGTTTATTGATTTCGCCACACATTTGACATTTCATACTCCCACCTCTCGCACTATGGGCTATTGTTCACATTTGACTAGTATGACACTGATATTATCATCGCCGCCCGCAGCATTTGCACCATCCACCAGTGAGTCGGCAGTATTCTTGAGCCCGTTCCGATTGCGCATCGTAGAAACGATATCAGGATCACGCACCATTTCCCACAGACCATCACTACACAGGACCAAGACGTCATTCGGTCGCAATCGTTCGATGTAGATATCGACTTCTGCGAGTTGAGAGACGCCGAGTGAACGCAGAACACCATTGCGTTGCGGGTGTGTGTAGATATCATCTTCGGCGATGTGTTCGAGTTCGACCAGCTTCATTACCAATGAATGGTCATTCGTCACGCGCCGCAATTGATCATCTCGATAGATGTAGGTCCGACTATCGCCGATGTTTGCTATGTATGCCACATCGCCCAGAACGAGAGCCATGGTCATCGTGGTGCCCATGTCGTTGCCGAGGCGTTTTGCTTCGACCAGGATTTGTGTGTTCGCGTGCTGGATTGCATCGTCGATACATTGCACGACACCGGCGACATCACTGGCAAAGAGCGGATTGCTGATGTGGGTCATATTGGCTGCAAAAATATGCTCATAGATCGATTGTACTGCAGTTGCAGAAGCAACTTCACCAGCTGCATGCCCGCCCATCCCATCGGCAACAACATACAAGCCAACTTGGTAGTTATTGGTGTCACGATGCCAGGTCGTGGCAGTCGTCAAAATCGTATCTTCGTTCCCACTGCGACGACGACCAACGTCGGTTTTGGCTGCTGATGATTGAACCAAACTGCGCCGTGTCTCGAACGGGGCGATGGCACGTTCGACTGCTTCGACAGCGTCGCTGAGGGTCGTTATCAGATTCCCACGCACATCGGCAAGAATGGTCAATAGTGGATTGACATCCGCATCTGCAATGTCGAACCGGCGGGTAATCCGTGGTATTTCGACAAATGTGGCCAGGACGTCTGCGGTTTCACCCACAATATCGGTTTGATCAACCGTTAACATGGTCAAAAACGGCGCTGCGCCGAGTGCGACACTGCCGTCGCTCTGCAGAAAAATATCGCCTGGCTGTATTCTGCCTAACTGATAGCCAGCATCAAACAGCTGCTTGACGCCGGTGAACAGCGCACGAGCAAGCAAGAGTGCATCGTGTGCGGACAACGGCATCACGGGTAATCCATCAGGGGTGCGTGCAAGCGCCACAGTCCCTTCTGGTACCTCGAAGGACTCGTATAGGACCGGTAGTCGCAACAAATCTTGGGTGATTGCCGGGTTGCGGTGCACATCGAGGAGCATGCCGGATGCCATGCTCGGCAGTGATTCACCACGATACCTGCGCGGTGTAAAACGCGCACCACAAGAACCGCAATATTCGTCTCCTGCAGCCCCAAAACGACTGTCACAAAACCAGCATCGGCGCCACGGCTCTTGGTCTATTGCCCAGAGGGTGCCATCGATGATATCAGAAAGCGTGTATCGAGCAGCGCTCGTCGTTGTGTTGTTGTTCACCAGTAACCTCGTGAAGAGTTTCGTATATGGTACCACGCAGGCACCCAAGAAGTGAATAGCATCTATTACAGACGAGTGACATTCGGCATCAGATAGAACAAAACGCTGTATTTGGAGTGCGGTGCAGTCGACATCATATTGCTACGGTATACTACAGGCATCAGACGACAGGCACACAGTAATGACACCTACCCAGAAGTCCGCACCACGTCCCGACACGATTTTGTTTGTCCTTTTATACCGTGCGGTGCGTCCGCATTGGCGGCCACTCGCAGTATCACTGGTTTTGTTAGGGATTACTGCTGCACTCAACGTGGTACCTCCCACGTTATTGCAGTGGGCGATTGATGGTCCTATCAGCACGGGCAACACTGCGGATTTATGGCCGATTACCATTCTCTATGGCGGGACCGCAATTGCCATGTTCGTCATCCAATATGTGTATACCTATTACCTCCAAAAGGCTGGCCAACGCGCCTTGTCAGACATGCGCACAAACTTATACGGCCGCATTATGGAGCAAGATCAAGCTTTTTTTCAACGCAACCCTGTGGGCGATTTGGTCATGCGCTTAACCAGTGACGTCGATACACTCAGTGCACTGTTGTCCACGAGTGCCGTCACCATTGTGACCGAGACCGCAACGCTCCTTGTTGTTATTGTTGTTATGTTTACCGTCAACTGGCGGCTTGCCTTGCTTGTCATCGCCATACTGCCGATATTGGTTTTGGTCACGCGGTACTTCAGTGCACGTGTGCGGAACTCGTCGACCGGCGAACGGACAGCCCTCGCCAAAGTATCGGGGTATCTCAACGAACAGTTGCAAGGAGTTCCGGTGCTCCAGATATTTGGCGCACAACGCCCCAGCATGGATCGGTTTGATACCTACAATCACGGGTACCGGCGAGCACTGATTGCGCTCCGTCGGCATAGTGCATTGTTTTTGATGACGCAAGAGGTGCTGGCGGCAGTCGGATTGGGCATGTTGCTCTATGGGGGCGGGCAAGGCGTGCTTGCTGGCTGGGCGACCATGGGGATGTTGGTTGCGTTCATTCAATATGCAGATCGGGCGTTCCAACCGGTGCTCCGCTTGTCCGAACAATACAATGCTGTCCAAATCGCCTTTGGTGCCGCAGAACGGATCGAACGGACACTCCACGAACCGCGCACTATCATGCCACCGCAGTCGCCTGTTGCCCCGTCACTCCCGTTCCGAGGCGATGTCGTGCTCGAAGACATCCACTTTCACTACCTCGCTGACCGCCCGGTATTGCGTGGGATCAATATACATATCCCTGCTGGCCAACGCGTTGCCATCGTCGGGCCGACCGGCGCAGGCAAAACGAGTCTGATAGGTCTGCTCGCACGCTGGTACGACCCACAGCACGGTCGGATCTTGCTGGATGGAGTAGACATCAAATCACTCGAACCACAGGCGCTACGCGCCCTCGTTTCGGTTATTCCACAAGACCCAATAACGTTCGCTGGTGATATATCTTTCAATGTTTCGTTGTATCAACAACTCGTGAGTGAAGACATTCGGAACGCTGCAACGATAGCGAATGCCGCGCCCTTCATTGAACGACTCCCCGAGCGGTATCACGCGCTGGTGACCCCGAATGGCGCGAACCTCTCTGCCGGTGAACGACAGTTGCTGGCACTCGCACGCGCAATTGCATTGCAGCCCGATGGAATATTGATCTTGGATGAAGCGACGAGTAGCATCGACACAACCACCGAAGCCCTCGTCCAAGATGCGCTCGAGCGCCTGTTCCATGGGCGCACGAGCATCATCATCGCCCATCGCCTGGCCACCGTACGCAGTGCAGACCGCATCCTGGTGATACAGCAAGGTCTCGTCGTCGAAGACGGTAATCACGCCACGCTTATTGCCCAAAACGGCCTGTATGCAACGCTGTACGCCCATCAACTCGCTGACTAACGATGCGTGTTTTGGCACATACTCGGACCCGCCAGCGCTCGTGATACACTGCACTCACCGATTTCACAGAGGCCCGCTATGTTCTTGGTCCGTACTGACCTTTTATATGCCAATCCTGATCGCTTGTGCTATGGCGTTGCAGTGACAGATATCGATGGCGACGGGCTTTTCGAGTTCGTGGTGGCAGGGTTTGGCTGTGCCAATATTGCCCTCAAATGGACGGGGCGCGGCTATCTGGATTGTGCCGATGCGGTCTTTGCAGATCCACACGGACAGGCAATTGGACTAGCTGCTGGCGATCTCGATGCAGATGGGGTAGAAGAACTCTACATCCTTAACAGTGACACGTTTGCAGGCAGCAAACACCAAAACGATCGACTGTTCGCCCTGCATGGCGGTGCTCGGGTCGATTTATTTGCACAACCCGAAGCAGCTGCAATCACAAACCCCAGCGCGGGTCGATCCGTAGCAGTCATCGACCGCACAGGTGCTGGCCGGTATGCGTTCGTGGTGGCCAACTACGGCGCCCGTATGCGCCTGTATGAGCTCGATAACCAATGGCGACTCGGCGAACACAGTCGTGCCGCTGGTCTCACCTATGCAAGTGGGGGCCGCGGCCTTGCAGTCGGCCAGCTGTTTGGCTCCGATGTCGATATCGTCTGCATCAACGAACGCGGACCTAATTTGGTGCTTGCAAATGCCGGTGATGGCACGTTCTCCGTTGTCGCAGCAGCGTGCGGCCTCCATGACCGTTTGCTCCACGGCGGTGGCTTCAGTCTTTTTGACGCAAACGACGACGGCCGACTCGATATCGCCTACGGCAATTGGGAAGGTGA
>JBFYTT010000330.1:0-4025 GCA_041300425.1 Roseiflexaceae bacterium | reverse complement strand
GCACCTTCGAGGGCGCTCCGATCGGCTATCACCTGACTCTGCGGCGACGCCCACGCGCCCAACCGACTCCCCACCGGGCGGCTGTGATAGTAGGTGTCTGCCTCGGCAGCGGCGACTTTGTCGACCCGCCCGTCGATACGGATCTGGCGCTCCAACTCGGGCCAATAAAAAATCAATGCCGCATACGGATGCCCTGTCAAGGCGCGCCCCTTGCGGCTCTCGTAGTTGGTATAGAAAACAAATCCGCGCGCATCATACCCCTTGAGCAAAACAATCCGCGCCGACGGCCGCCCGTCGGGGTCGACTGTGGCCACCGTCATCGCATTGGGCTCGTGTACATTGCCCGCCACCGCTTGGTCGAACCAGGCCGTGAACTGTGCAAACGGCTCGGCGGCGGCTTCGCCCTCCAACAGCCCATGCTGCGTGTAGTCCTTGCGCATATCTGCTACATTCATCCACGCACCTCCTGCATGTCGGCCAGCAACCCCAGCCGAATGGTCGCCTCGAGCACCAACGGCTGCTGATCTGCCGCCGCCCGGAGCATGTCACGCAGCTGCGTGATGGCCGCCGTTGTCCAAAAGACATCACTATTGCGGGTCGCCAACATCCCCTCGATCAACGCAATCAGTTCAGTACCCACCACGCGCACCCGCACATCGGCACGGCGGCCGGTCCCGTACATCAGTTGATACAACGGCTCGCTCAGCTCCGCCACCTGCGGTTCGGTCGGCAACGCATGCCCGCCGTCGATGGCACCGTACAGCACACTATAGGCCAAGGCCTGGCCGTCACTCAACCCCAGCAACTGCCGTGTCGCCGCATCCCACTGCAGCGGAATCATCCGTTGCGCAGGCCGGATCTGCCCCAACGCCGCCCCATGCGCCAGCACGTGCGCCTGCTCGGCAGCGCTCGGCAATCCCCAGGCCACACTCGGCAAGCCCGTGCGCAACGGCAACAGCGCGGTCAGGCAATCGAGCACGTCGGTCGCCGCCAACGCCTGTGCCTCGGCTCGCACAAACGATCCGTACAGCGCCGCCCGCGACAGCTGTTTGCGCACCATGCGCAACCGGTTGCGGTGATAGTAATAGTAGAACGCCCCGCTGTACTTGCCCGTCGACGACGACTCACGGTGCACCAGCTGCGCCGCGGCCACCACCACACAGCGCTGGCCACGGGAACGTACCCGCAGACACAGATCCAGATCTTCGAAATACGCCGGAAAAAAGCCTTCGTCGAACCCGCCCAGCGCATCCCAATCCGCCCGCCGCAACGCAATCCCAGCACCCGTCACATAGGCCACATCGTCCAGCGACCTAGCAGCACCGTCGGCATGTCCGGTCCGGTAGGTCACTGCATCGACCGTCCCCGCCGTGTGCGTCACCTGCCCATCGGCATCACGGATCACACTCCCCACCACACCGATGCCCGCGTCGGCATCCAACCGCTCCACCAACGCCTGTAACCAGCCCGCAGTGACCTCGGTATCGGGGTTGAGTGTCGCCACAATCCGGCCTGTACCCGCCGCGACCCCCTGATTGACGGCCGCCGCAAATCCACGATTCTGCGTGTTTTCGAGCAGCCGCGCCGCAGGGAACAGCGCCCGCACCTGCGCCACACTGTCGTCCCGCGATGCATTGTCGACGATAATCAGCTCATAGCCGCCTACCACCTCCACCGCCGCCAGACTCGCTGCACACCCCGCCAGCGCGCCGCTACTGTTATACGTGACAATCACCAATGTGACCGTTGCCATCTCGTCCTCCTCCGTTTGGTCCATCATACCGGTTTTGCAGACATCAGGCACAGTACTTTTTTTCTGTGTATACGAAAATTGTTTTTTCGGTATTCCAACAATCTCAATACAAGACACATCGTCAGATATCTAGCAGAAATTGAGTCGTCTCCTGCGTGTATCCATACGTCACCGCTGCCACCGACCACCGTCGTCGCCAGGGCCACGCACGCAGGATCAACCAGGTCGCACCGGCACTCCCCGCGCATCCACGGCGCCCCGTGCGGCGGTCGACGCCCAACAATCGTCAATTGATTTTTATGCATCAGAGAGGCACAAATCATACGCGTTCTGTCAGAGATACGCATAATTTCTTGCCTCTCCTTCCGCGTGTCGTATGGTGGGTATTGTGGTTGGTGGGCGAGGTTCGGCGCCACGCGGTCTGGTGCGCCACGAATAGCCCCAAAAACAGCTTGACAATATGTAGTACGTCGGTATAATGAAACATAAGTTCTACCGAACATATATTCGCATGGCACCAAAGGACGACTGCGTGCAACCACAACCATCCTTATCGAATCGCCAACGCGAAATCCTGGGCTACATCGAACAATTCGTCGACCAGCACAACTATCCACCGGCTATCCGCCAGATCCAAGAGGACCTGGGGATTTCGTCGACATCGGTCGTTGTCTACAACCTCAACATCCTCGAGCAGCGCGGCATGTTGCGTCGCGAGGGCAAGGTCTCACGGGGGATTTCGATCTCCAAGGTCGAGGCTGCCTTCGAGGCCAACGCCAACCAAGTGCCCTTCTTGGGCACCATTACCGCTGGCTCACCCCTACCCGACCCCGAGGATCTGAGCAGCGGTACCACCGAGTACATCGATGTGCCGCCCGAGGTCGTTCCCAGCAACAAGCTGGCCAACGTCTATGCCCTCAAAGTGCGTGGCTATTCGATGGTCGATGCTCTGATTGCCGACGGCGACATCGTGCTGCTCCGCTACCAAGAGACAGCCCAACAAGGCGACATGGTGGCTGTGCGCATCATCTCGGACAACTCGGTGACACTCAAGCGCTTCTACAAAGAGGGTGACAAGGTCCGCTTGCAACCCGCCAATGTCACCATGGACCCCATCTACGTCCCTGCCACCAATGTCCGCATCCAGGGCCGCGTGGTCGGCGTAATGCGCAGCATGTAGTCCACCCAACACACCACCCCCCGCCGCGGTTTTCCGTGGCGGGGGGTGCTTTTCGTCTGTTTATAATACTGGCCGGAACTTGTAGGCGTACAGCAACAACCCATCGGGGCCGGTATCGCCCATGAGCCGCGTCACCATTTCGACCTGCATGCCGATGCTCACCTCGCCGCTTGCCACATCGGTCAGCTGGGCGGTTATCCGTGGCCCCTCGACGAGCGCAATAATCGCGACGACATAGGGCGACACGGCTTCGTGGCCGCTGCTCGGGGCGTGTACGACGGCGTAGGTCAGTACGCTGCCGCGCCCCGACAAACAAAAGGGCTCGGAGTCTGCATCGTGGACAGCGGGGAATGACACCGCACCGGTGGTGCGGTGACGGCTGCCTTCGAGCCGGTAGCGAGCGTTACGTTGGCGCCAATGTCGAGCCAGTTCCATCTATTCCTCACTCCCGTGTGTGTGTTGTTATGCGTCCCGCACCAAAATATGCGTCGCCACCGTACTGCCGATACCCGACATGCACTGCGCCAGCCCGACCCGCGCATCGGCGACCTGCGTCGGAGCGCTGCCCTGCAACTGCTGCGTCAGTTCGACAATCTGGAGCACGCCCAAGCCCCCGAGCAGATTGCCGCGGGCCTTGCAGCCACCGGCGAGTGCCACCGGCACGCTCCCATCGGGGCGGATGGCGCCGCTGCTGCCCAGTAGATAGCCGGTACCTCCCGCGGCATAGCCCATTGCCTCGAATGCGAGGACGGCAGCGATTGCATGCGGATCGTGCAATTCAAACACATCTACATCCGAACGCTCAACCCCAGCCTGTGCCATGGCCCGCTCGAACGACCAACGCACCGCATCGAGCGCCAGCAGGTCGGCACGGGCATGCAATGCCACCGTGTCGCTGGCGACCGCCGACCCGGCGATACGGATGACGGTACCCGTCGCCGGTGGCGTGGCGCTGATGAGCACTGCCGCAGCCCCGTCGGCCTCGGTCGAACAGTCGAGTAATCCGAGCGGTGCAGCCACCGCCGCGGCACTCTGGTATTTGTCGGCACTAATGGCGAACCGGTACAGCGCGTGTTTGTTGTGCACGGCGTT
>JBFYTT010000401.1:0-20006 GCA_041300425.1 Roseiflexaceae bacterium | reverse complement strand
GACCCAACCCTGTCGTTTGGGTTCTATGCACAGGGAGTCCCCCCGGATCTGATAGATGCATCGACACACGACGCTGCCGGCGGACTCAATTCAACGATTGATGATTTGTATCGGTGGGATCGGGCACTCCACGGCGGCCAGGTCCTCAAACCCGAGACGCTGGCACTCATGCGCACCCCGCAACTCAAAAATTATGCACTCGGAGTCATGCGGAACCCACTCGCGGGGATGGCGTCGGTGCATCACGACGGGATGGCAAGCGGCATGCGTACATATCTCGGCAATTTCCCCGACCCCGACATCACGGTCGTGGTGTTAAGTAACTACGAAAACGCCGATGTCGTCAATATCGCTGCCTACCTCGGCGTCCTTGCCCGTGGTATGCCCTAACGCGCCGAAAGGAGCGTCAACGCTGCCACAGCGGTGCGGATTGCCCGATCGACGCCTTCGGCCTTCTGGTCAAGCACAATCGTTTCGGCGTTCGTACGTTGGGCGACAGCTGCGCATACACACCCTGCAGCGAACCCATACACCAACCCCATTTTGAACAACGTGCCGGCTTCCATTTCGTAGTTCAACACATTCAAATGCTGATATTCGGCGGTCGATCCGATGTGCCTGCGCAACAGATGCGGGTTCGCCGACGCGTGCCGTTCTTGCCCTTCGTAGAAGGTATCAACCGACGCCGTGACACCCATATGGGCGGGGATCCCTGCGCTCTGCGCCGCCTCCATCAGGGCAATGGTCACATAGGGGTCAGCAGCTGCAGGGTACTCGAGTGGCGCAATATCTGTGGCCGCCCCTTGGCGGCACAGTGCTGCCTGCGAGACGACGATATGCCCTGGCAATACCTGTGGCTGAATCGACCCACAGGTGCCGACTCGGATAATCGTCCGCATCCCTACTTGCACCAGCTCGTTCACGACGATACTGAGCGACGGTGCACCCATCCCGCTTGTCGCCGAAATGACGGGGGTGCCATTGGGCAGATACCCCAACGAACTATGCAATCCGCGATGGTCTGACAGTACCGTCACATTCGAAAGATACTTCTGTGCGATCATGGCAGCTCGCTCGGGGTCCCCTGACAGCAATGCCATCGTCGGCTGTGCCGCTCCGAAATCGCCCCTGCCATACCCTATGTGATACAAGCGTTCGATTGTCATTTTGTATCCTCTGGCGGCTCTGCTCGTTGCCGATCGGTGGCAATGACAAGCCGTGCTATGATTGCGAGAATAAGACACACCCCAAAGATGCGAAAGAGCAGGCTTTCTGCACCAGCATCCATGTAGTTCAGCCCCGTCAACACCGCAAACAAGAGGATAATAAAGTGACAACCGCGCCGGGCTCGTTGTTCAGGAGTCGTGTTTGCCATAGCGAACCTCTGTCTAACAGTACTCCGCGCAGTATAGCCTAATTACAAGGAGCTGACATGACTCCACCCGACACACTCAACAGCATTGGCGTCCTGACGCGTCGCGAAATCGAAGCACGCCTGTTGGCACCACTCATCGATGCATTTGCGCAAACCACAGATCGTGCCCAAGTCATCGCCACAGTGCGCGACACCATCGCAGACATCGCGCGCACGCAAGGTGCCGATATGGCCCGCGCATACGGCGAAGCGACACTGACCAATTTCGCCGACTCACTCAAACTCTGGACCAAAGACGACGCATTGGTCATCGACATCGTTGAGCAAAGCCCAACCGCGTTTGGGTTCAATGTCACCCGCTGTCGCTACGCAGAGTTATACACTGCACTCGGACTGGCAGAGCTCGGCGCGGTGTTTTCGTGCAATCGCGATGCGGCCCTGATCGAAGGGTTTTCAGCCGATATCCGTCTGACACGGACCCAAACCATCATGGCAGGAGCACCGTTCTGCGACTTTCGCTACCGCCTCAACCAGCCAACCAGCGATTCGTGAGCACGCCCCTCTCCAGGTATGGTATACTCTTGAGCGGTGTTCTATATCACACACCTCCCGACCGGTGAATCCTGCGCTCATGGCGTCTCACACGGGGTGACGGGGGTGGCGGATACGTTTAACGTATGAAGAAGGAGTTCCCCATGACAGATGGCAACAGCCGGATCGCTTCATTGCGCGCACTGCTCGAAGCAGGCGCACACTTTGGCCATCAAACTCGCCGTTGGAATCCCAAAATGAAGCCGTTCATCTTCGGCGCACGCAATGGGATCCACGTCCTCGACCTGCAGCAGACGGTCGACGGCTTGAATGGCGCGTACAACTACATCACCGACATGGTCGCCGCTGGCGGCAAGGTGCTGTTTGTAGGCACCAAGAAGCAAGCACAAGAGACCATCCAACAAGAAGCAACCCGCGCCGGTCAGCACTACATCATCCAACGCTGGTTGGGCGGAACGATGACGAATTTCACGACCATTCGCCGTCGCCTACGCTACTTGGCCGACCTCGAAGCCCAGCGCGACCGCGGTGACTTCAGCCGTTTGACCAAAGCAGAAGCCGGCAAACGCCTCGAAGAAATCGAGAAGCTGTACAAGGTCTTTAGTGGCATCAAAACGATGGATCGTTTGCCAGGTGCAATTTTCATTGTCGACCCACACAAAGAGTCATTGGCACTCGCCGAAGCAATCAAAGTCGGCATCCCCGTCGTTGCAATGGTCGACACCAACTGCGACCCAGACAATATTGACTACATCATCCCAAGCAATGATGATGCCATTCGCAGCATCCGTTTGGTTACGTCACGCATTGCCGACGCCGCAATCGAAGGTATGACACGCCGTGAATCCGCTCGTGGTGACCATGGTCAGACCCAGGCTGCCTTGATGAGTGCCGCTGCTGACGTCGCCGCCGACAAAGAATAATTTGCCGAACACGGGGAATGTGCACAACGCAACATTCCCCGTGTGCACACGACTACAAAGGAGCTCCCCCGTGGCTGAAGTAACTGCACAAATGGTCAAAGAACTACGCGAACGCACCGGCGCAGGCATCAAAGAATGCAAGGACATCCTGGCACAGACAGATGGCAACATGGACAAAGCCATCGACGTTTTGCGCGAGCGTGGTCTGAAAGTCAGCGATAAGGTCAAAGGCCGTGATGCCAACGAAGGCCGCATCGAATCGTACGTGCACAACGGCGCCAAGATGGCCGCTATGGTCGAAATCAACTGCGAAACCGACTTCGTCGCCCGTACCCCTGATTTCTTGGAGCTCTGCAAGAACATCGCTATGCATGTCGCTGCAGTAAACCCCAAGTACGTGACGACCGACGAAGTGCCCGAAGCAGAAGTAGCCGCCAGCGGATTGTCTGCAGCCAAGTACTACGAAGAAGTCGTATTGCTCAAACAGCCGTACGTGCGCAACCCGTCACAGACCATCGAAGAAATGATTCAGGCGGCAGTCGCCAAATTGCGAGAAAACGTCGTTGTTCGACGATTCACCCGCTACGAAATCGGCAACTAAACCAAACAAACAGCGGAGGCATTTGCCTCCGCTGTTTGTTGAATGGATGAATCATGACTACTGCGAAGTTCAAACGCATCCTCCTCAAGCTCAGTGGTGAAGCCCTGGCCGGCGCACATGAACAGACGATTGACCAAAGTGTGCTTGAATTCTACGCACGGGAAATCCGTGCAATTCATGAGCTTGGTGTCGAGATTGCGGTCGTTGTCGGCGGTGGGAACATTTGGCGAGGTGGCCAGAAAGCCATTGCGCTGGGTATGGATCCTGCGCAGTCACACTACATGGGCATGCTCGCGACCATCATCAATGCGCTCGCTCTCCAAGATGCACTCGAACGACACGGGATGCACACGCGCACGATGACCGCCATCAAAATGGACGAAGTCACCGAGCCATATCTCCGTCGCCGTGCTGCACGTCACCTCGAGAAGCGCCGCGTTGTCATCCTGGCAGCAGGCACTGGCAATCCGTACTTCAGCACTGATTCGGCTGCTGCATTGCGCGCCGCAGAGATGCATTGTGAAGTCATCTTGATGGCCAAAAACGGCGTCGATGGAGTCTACACTGCAGACCCTCGGCGCAATCCAGACGCCACCCGCTATGACAAATTGACCTACATGGATGCAATCCAACAGGGCTTGACCGTGATGGATAGCACCGCATTGACATTCTGTATGGACAACAATATTCCTATTGTCGTCTTCAATCCCAACGATCCCGGCACCATTCGTCGAATCCTGATGGGCGAACACGTCGGTACCCTCGTGAGCAACGAAAGGTAATTCACTATGATTAACGAAGTGCTCAAAGACGCCGAAGTGCGCCTCAAGAAAACCGCCGAAGCGTTGCGACATTCACTCGTCAGCATTCGCACTGGACGTGCGACTCCCGCATTGGTCGAACACCTCCAGGTCGAAGCCTATGGTGATATGCTGCCGTTGAATCAAATGGCCTCGATTACCACTCCTGATCCTCGAATGATTGTTATTCAACCGTTCGATGCCAGTATGATCAAATCAATCGAAAAGGCCATCAAAGTATCGGACTTGGGGCTCAACCCCAATAACGACGGCCGTATCATCCGACTGAATTTGCCCCCGCTCACAGAGGACCGCCGTCGCGAACTCGTCAAGCAGGTCAAATCCCGCGTCGAAGAGAGCAAAGTCGCATTGCGCAATGTCCGCCGTGAAGGCATGGAATCACTCAAAGAACTCGAGTCAGAGAAGATGATTTCAGAAGACGAGCAACGCCGTGGCGGAGAAAAACTCCAAGACCTGGTAGACAAATCCACCAAAGAGCTCGAACTCATTGGGTCGCACAAAGAGGCAGAAGTGCTGGAGATCTAGGTACACCATGACCGAAGCAACTGCGAGCACAGACAACCAGCGTATCCCCCGTCATATTGGCATCATCATGGATGGCAATGGACGTTGGGCGACCCAAAAAGGTCGTTCTCGCCACGCTGGACATCGCGCTGGCGTCGAAAACATCCAGCCGATTATCCGCGCGGCTGCTGACATGGGTGTCAAGTATTTGTCACTCTATGCGTTTTCTACCGAAAACTGGCGTCGTCCGTCGCTCGAAATCCAAGGTCTAATGATGCTCCTGGGTGAATTCCTTGATCGCGAGGTCGATACGCTGATCAAAGAAAATGTCCGTATTCAACACCTCGGCTCACTCACCGGCATTACGCCACACTTGGCAGACAAAATCCGCCACTCTGTCGCACGCACTGCGCACTGTACCCGTATCACCCTCTGTGTTGCATTTAATTACAGCGGCCGTCAAGACATCGTAAATGCCGTGAAATCTATCTTGGCAAGCGGCGTGAGCGAAGCTGATGTGAGTGAACAACTCATCAGTGAGCACCTCTCCAGTAACGGTGTCCCTGATTTGGACCTTATCATCCGAACCAGCGGTGAATGGCGTCTGTCGAATTTCATGATTTGGGAAGCAGCGTATAGTGAATACTGGCCAACGCAAGTCTATTGGCCGGATTTCACTCCGCAATTGTTACAGCAGGCGATAGACGATTATGGCAAACGAGACCGCCGGTACGGGGGCATTGGCTCCAAAGCCTAACCCCGTTTTGCAACGGATTTTAACGGTCGTGCCGTTACTCCCCATTCTCATCGCACTGCTCTGGTGGTCTGTCACCAGTGTGGCGATTCTTGTCCTCATTGCATCATTCATTTGTCTCAGCGAAATTTTTGGGAGTATGGCAGAGCGCAAACTCCGCCCGTACCTCCCATTTTGGTACATATTTGCCGGTGCATTGGTCGGCAGCGCATGGCGCGATTCCAGCACCATTGCAACATTTGCACCGGTCATTGCGATAGGCACCATCGTTTCGTTGTGTATTGCAGTGCTGCGTGCCGAAGACGAACAGCCGTTGTACTCATGGGCATTCAGTCTGGCTGCGATGCTCTATGTTCCGTTCCTGCTGTCGCACCTTATTCTATTGCGCACTGTCGAAACGCCACTCAATCCCGCGGCACTCATAACAGGCGTTAGCTCTGGGTTCGCGTGGATTGTCTTTACGTTGGCAACCACATGGCTCGGCGATACCTGTGCGTACTTCACCGGTCGGAGCTTTGGCAAAACACCACTTGCTCCGCGACTCAGCCCCAAAAAGACCTGGGAAGGTAGCATTGGCGGGTTTTTTGGTGCGATCATTACCGCAATTGCAGTCTCCGCATTGTTTGGCTTGCCGATGTCGCTCCCGGTCACGATTGCACTCGGCGCACTCGCAGGGGTACTCGGGCCGCTCGGCGACCTTGCCGAATCGCATATCAAACGTCAGCTCGGCGTCAAAGACGCTGGGTCGATCCTCCCCGGTCATGGTGGTATGCTCGATCGGATCGATTCTATTTTGTTTATGGTCCCTGTGATGTTTTATATAGTTACCGCCCTGTACTAGAACGCATGGTACAAACCCTCATCTTGTTTTCACCCATCGCTGCGGGTTGCACCACTACAATATCGTCAGTACAGTGAAAAAGGGTGTATATGAACGGTCTACTTTCAATCTTTGGATTTTTGATTCTGCTCGGCATTCTTGTTATCGCACACGAATTGGGCCATTTCTTGACTGCTCGGTTTTTCAAAATACCGGTCGATGAATTCGGTGTCGGTTTCCCACCACGCGCAAAAGTATTGGCAACGCACAACGGCGTCAAATATACCCTCAATTGGCTCCCCATCGGTGGATTTGTGCGCTTTACCACAGCTGACGACAGTGACAGCGCCAATTATGGGATCGGCACGCTCCGCGAGGCACCCATCTATCAACGCATCCTTGTTCTGGTTGCAGGACCGTTGATGAACTTCGCCGTTGCTGCCATCATCTACACAGGGATTGCACTGAGTGTCGGCATCCAAGTCCCTCAAAATGGCTTGGTGGTCAACCAAGTGTTCCCGGATACGCCTGCACAACGAGCCGGACTGCAGAAGGATGACATCGTCCTGCAAATTGGCTCGACCGGGCCGATAACCCCCGGTTTTGAAATCGGTCCGATCGCCCGCGACAACCTCGGCGTTGCAATCCCAATGCGCATTACCCGCAATGGGACAGTACAATCGCTGACCATCACTCCAGGACCCTGGAGCTATCAAGAATCTTCGAGCCCTGCAGGATTTGGATTTGGCTATCAACCGAACACCCTCATCGAAGACGCTTCACTCTTCGGCGCTATCGGACACGGCATCAAAACGACATATGCGGTGACTGTGGCAATGATTGAGGGGCTCAGCACGTGGATTCAAAGCCTTTTGGGCCTTGCACCGACCATCGAAAACGCAGGCATGACCGGCATTGTGGGGATGGCACGTGGCACCGGCGAAATCATCGAACGCGACGGATGGCTGGGCTACTTTAACTGGATGGCCATTATCAGTCTGAACCTGGCGGTGTTTAACTTGTTGCCGATCCCCGCACTCGACGGCAGTCATATTCTTTTTGCACTGGTCGAGGCAATACGACGCAAGCGTATCCCGCTCGAATACGAATCACGCGTCCACTTCGCAGGTTTTGCCCTGCTCATGCTGATGATGGTGGTCGTCACCATTAGTGATGTGCAAGGCTGGGTGAATGGATCGTCTGTGTTCGGGAACTAGTCGACTCGAAGATTGCTCACACCGAACGGATATACCGATGTTACCAACCACACAGCTCGCTGACCGCGATGTCATCGAACAGAAAGCATTGATTATCCAAGCCATCCAAGCGCATCTGAGTGGCATTGCCACCATAGACGCTCTGGCAGGGTGGGCACTTAAAGCGTTTCATTCACTCTACAGCGATGATCAAGACGTAATCGAGGAGCCAGAGGAAAACGACGAAGAATCCGACGATGAAGAAGACCATGATGCAGACGAATCTCTGGTCGAATCCACGCTCGATCTCTTGATGTTTGCCGACTCCGCAGAGTTTACCGTGACCCCAGCACAACTCACCGCTGTAATAGCCAATCTGAAACGATAGCTGTCCCCACACATCGACACAAAGCGCCCCGTGGCTGCTGCCACGCGGCGCTTTGTGGGCATTCTACTCGGGATTAACGGGGGGACGTTCGAAGTTTTTGTTGTAGTCGTTGCCCCATACCGTCGACAACGGAGCACCTTCGACCAAGATCTGCACCGCCTTGATACCGTTGATGGTGGTCATCGTACTTGCGACCGTGCGCACTGCCGCTGCCTTGTCTGCTGCAGCTGCAAATGGTTGCGTGAAGTCTACAGTCACAATTCCATTCTCGATGCGGATACCCCGGAGTTGGGTACCCTCGGGGATAACGCGTTTGAGCGCCGAACTGTACTGTCCGGGACCATCCAACAAGGTCCGGGCGGATGCTTCAGCGACATTTACCGTCTTGTCGACCAGTTTGGTCAATGACACATCGTGTTTGCCGTTCGCGGCAACAAACGAAATCGTCACTGCTGTGCTACCTGCCAGGGTGAGGTTTGCGGGGTTCCACAGGTTAACGAGATTGGATTTGACATAGGGAATGCCGTTTTCGGTGGGCATCTCGACACCATTGATGAGAAATTTGATCTTGCTGATGGAATCAAATTGATACATCGTCAGTGCAATGGCTGCCAAGCCACGGACATCGCCAGGACCAGTAGGCCGTTTGTTGAAGTCAATGACTGCGGTCCCGTCGACAATCGCCACCGACAAAATCTGCGTGTCAGGCAGGAGAATGCGGGTCAGCCCATTGCGCGGATCGGTGAATAATGCAGCCAGAGCAGACGTCGCGACCCTTTTCCCTGGGACCGAAATCGTCCGCAACACGGGCACAAGCAACTGCCCCGATGCATCAGCGTAGACGAGTCTGACGACCATGTCCTTGACGTCGGGTGTTGCCTGCACCGTTACCACCACGGGCGCAGTCGGGTTGGGTTGCGCAGGAGCGACGGTTGCCTGTGGTGGTATCGTTGGGCTAGCAACCGGTGGAATTACTGCAGCGACGCTCGTTGCAGTTGCTTCAGGGGGGGTCGGCACGGGGGTGTCATTCTGTGGAGGGAGGACTGCTGCCTCGGTCGGTGCAACCGTCGGCAATGGTTCGAACGGCGCCTGCGTCGCAATGACCGCGGACGAATCCGAAGGGACTGATGGGCCGAGGAGCGTCCCCGCGTAGAAGTAAATGACTGCACCGACGACCAGTAGCCCGATAACGAGCCCATAGACCGACGTCGGAATGCCGCTCGTGCGCCGCGGGAGTGCTGCGGCAGCACGTCGTGCTGCCCGCTGTGCGCTCGCCCAGTCTTCTTCGTAGACATCCGGTGACGCCGCATAGGCGTCTACAGACGGCATGGCAACAGCCGAATCGCGCTCGCGCGACGGCGCCTTACGCGACGCCCCAGAACTCGCCGGTGCGCGGTTGTGCGCTGCCACACTTCCCATGTATAATGGACATTGTGTGTGGAACTGTGTAAGGCAATAGCTTGCCTGATCGACCGGTATGTCCATCGCATCGCCACTGATGTAACAGCGATGTTCTGCAGTGGATGTAGAGAACCGAATGGCGCGGTTCTGTTTGAGACCAATGTATGGACAGTGCGTGGCAACTTCCGACATACGGAGCTCCTGTCAGTGATAGCAGCACAGTTGTACGTACTATACTCTATAGTACAACTTTTTCGCAATAGCCGAAAGAATTGAAGCGTCAATATGCGGGTACTTGTCATTTCGGATATACACTCCAACATCGTAGCGCTCGATGCAGTGCTCCAAGAAGCAGCCGGCGCGTACGACGCGGTGTGGAATTTGGGAGACACAATTGGGTACGGACCGCGACCCAACGAGTGCATGGCATCGATGCAACAGATAAGCACCCAGTGGATTGCAGGCAATCACGATTTGGCATGCATTGGGAGCCGCAAGGTCGACATCACCGAGTTCAATCAAGATGCACGTACTGCCAATGTATGGAACGGCAAGCAGCTCGAGAAGCGGTATTTGTCGCATCTCGACACGTTGCCGGTTGCCGTTGCCATTGATCCCAGTCAACACTACATCGTCCACGGCAGCCCACTCGACCCAGTCTGGGAATACCTGCTTGCACCCCAGCAAGCACACGCCAACTGGCAAGCAATACCACAACAGATCTGCTTTATTGGGCACTCGCATGTCCAGATTTTTCTGCGTCAAACGAACATGCAGACAATCGAAGGCCCGCTGGTCCCGACACGCGGTGAACCGTTAGCGATCAACCCAAACGAACGCTACTTCATCAATCCGGGGAGTGTCGGCCAACCACGCGATGGGGATTCACGCGCAGCATATGCGATCCTCGACACAGATAATCAACACATTGAATTCGGTCGTGTCAAGTATGATATTGCATTGACCCAACGCCAAATGCAAGAACACCGCCTGCCTGACATGTTGATTCGCCGCTTACAGTATGGGCGGTGACATATGCGTGTGATTACCGGCAGTGCCAAAGGGCATCATCTCAAAGGGCCCAAAGGCGCAGGCACTCGTCCCATGTTGGACAGTGTCAAAGAATCGCTGTTTTCGGTACTCAACGGTTACGGTGCAATCTACGGCAAGATGCTCGATTTGTATGCAGGGACGGGTTCGATTGGCATCGAAGCATTATCACGCGGGGCGACCTGGTGTGATTTTGTGGAGCAGAAATCAGCAGTCTGCGATGTCATCCGAGATAATCTGGCACATACGAAATTGGCAGCAAAAGCCAAGATATATCAACAACCGGTCAGTCGGTTTGTCACCCAACATCGTGGCAGTGCGCAGTATGCGCTCATCATGATGGACCCACCGTATGCGGACCCTGCAATACACGACACCCAAGCATTGGTTGCACAGGCTGATTTGTTGATCCCTGGCGGTATTTTCATCATCGGCCATGAGGTGCATGTTGCATTCAACGAGACGTGCGGACCACTCCAGCGCATCGAATTTCGTCGTTTTGGGGGATCATGCGTGACGCTGTATGAGCGTCCCCGCGAAGGAGCAGATGCGTGAGTATTGCAGTTTATCCCGGTAGTTTTGATCCTGTCACGAATGGGCACCTCGATATTGCCGAACGCGCAGGACATATCTTCGACACGATTATCATGGCGGTGTTCGACCGGCCCGACAAGCGGCTGTTGTTCCCCACCGCAGACCGGGTGGCGTTTTTGCGCAAGGCCACTGCACATATGCCGCGTATCAAAGTCGAGACGTACAGTTCACTGACGGTCGAATATGCACGTACCGTCGGCGCAAAAGTCGTCGTCCGTGGATTGCGCGCTGCAAACGATTTCGAATCTGAGTTTCAAATGGCACAGGTTAATCAACGCCTCGCCCCTGATATAGACTTGGTATACTTTATGGCAAGTCACGAGTATACCTACTATAGTTCGACGCGCGTGCGCGAGCTGGCATCGCTCGGTGCTGATGTCTCGTGGTTGGTACCGGCACATGTCGCCACCGCACTACAGCGGGTCTATGCAGACCGCCGTCACGGAGGATAACCAGATGAATGCAGACGATTTGCTCTATGAGCTCGAGGACTTCATCACTGCGTCACAACACATCCCCATGACCAAGTTAGTTGTTGTCGATGAGTCGAAGCTGTTTGAGTACATCGATCGCATCCGCGAAATGGTCGTCGTCGGCAGTGCCGAGCACCTCCAGGTGGCAAGTGTCTTTCAAACTGTGCCACCGCCACACGCCAGTGGCTCAACGGCAGATGGTGGATCAGGACACGGCGTCGAATACGAATATCTGCTCCGTATTGCACGGCAAGATGCCGACGAAATCCGTGCGAATGCCGATGCATATGCACGTGCAGTCTTATCGGATGTGCAAGCGAGGCTGGAACGATTGTTGGGCAGTGTCAACAGCGGTTTAGACGAACTCAATCGCTAACGTTCCGCTCTCGGCGACTTTGACATTCACCCACGAATCACCTATACTACACATTCGGAACGCTTCACATAGGTGCAGGTATGGCGACGCAAAAACACTCTCCTCTCACCTACAATGTGTCGCAGTTGTTACGTGAAGAACCCGGTTCACGGCGTGAACACGCATTTACAGAGCCGACGCTGCATTTGCACGAAGGTGAGGAATTGCGTGACATCGCAGGAGCGGCACGATTCACCCGGACGGAACTCGGTGTGTATGTCGATGCTACGGCGTCTGGCATTGTGTCGACCACGTGTATGCGGTGCTTACAACCGGCCATGGTCGCGGTTGCCGTGACCATCGCAGAACAGTACCGTGCCACCGTGGATGTCGCCACCGGAGCAAGCGTTGCTACCGACCACGGAGAAAGCGACGATGACGACGATGCGTTTATCATCGACGAGCGTCACTTCCTCGACATTGGGTTAGCCTTGCGTGAGTATGCAATCCTCGAGATGCCGATGCGCCCGTTGTGCAAGCCAGATTGTCTGGGACTGTGTGCCGGTTGCGGTGTCGATCTCAACCAAGAGTCTTGTCGTTGTAGTGAATCTCCTGTGGACGACCGATTTGCGGCGCTCCAAGCGTTGTTAGATCGCAAACCACAGCAGTAATGAAGAGAATGGAGCCAACCCGTGGGAGCAGCACCGAAGACTAAAGTATCCCGACATCGTCGCGGCAATCGCCGCCAGAACCAGCGCTTGACGGCACCAACCTTGGTGCTCTGCAACAACTGTGGGTTGTTGATGCGCGCCCATCACGTCTGCAAAGCGTGTGGTTTTTATCGTCAGCGCCAGGTTGTGGTCAAGGTCGCCAAAAACGCCGAGGCCTAAGCATCTGTGGGTAGACCGTACACCCGGTGTTCGTTGCAATTGCTGACGAACGCCGGTTTGTGTTAGAAAGCGCGAACACCATGGCTTATCACGCTGCCATCGTTGGTTGGGGCATGTCTGTCCCATCACGTGTCGTCACCAATGCCGAATTGAGCACAATGGTCGACACGTCGGATGAATGGATTCAATCACGCACAGGCATCAAAGAACGCCGGATTATCTCGAACGGCGAGACGACGTCGACGTTGGCATCGGCAGCGAGTCGTGCTGCCATGGCCATGGCGGGTGTCCAAGCAGCGGATATCGACATGGTGATTGTTGCGACGTTTAGCCCCGATCGCCCGATGCCGGCAACTGCCTGTCGGGTCCAAGCCGAATTAGGAATCACCAATGCCGCTGCGTTCGACATCGCCGCAGCGTGTAGCGGGTTCGTCTATGGCTTGAGCGTCGCTACTAGTCTCATCCAAACGGGTGTAGCCAAGCGCATTCTTTTTTGTGCAGCCGACGTGGTCAGTCACTACGTCAATTGGAACGACCGGAATACCTGCGTCCTCTTCGGGGACGGTGCGGGTGCTGTGGTGCTGGAGGCAACGGATCAACCGTATGGCCTAATGTCTTCTGACATGGGTGCTGCGGGTGACCGTGAAGATTTGTTGATGGTCGAGGCTGGTGGCACCTGTCTGCCCCTGACGGGTGACATGGAAGCCAGCGACCGGCGCTTCTTGACGATGAATGGTCGCGAAATCTTTAAACTTGCTGTACGCGGGATGGAAGAATCATCACTCGCGGCCCTCTCGAAAGCGCGCTTGACCCTGGCAGATATCGCTGTTGTGGTACCGCATCAGGCAAATCGACGGATTATTGAGGCGATTGCCGAGCGCCTCGGTGTGCCCATTGAGCAGTTTTATATCAACGTACAGCGCTACGGCAATACGTCTGCAGCGACCATCCCAATGGCACTGACCGAGGCGGTGGCCGAAGGCGTTATCCACAACGACACATATATCTTGCTGACCGCTTTTGGGGGTGGGTTGACGTGGGCATCAGCGGTGGTGCGCTGGGGGATCCCGAGTGTCCGCCTCCCGGTCAAGGCGTAGCAGCACGAGAAAGGAGCACACGTGACCCGTGCATTTGTCTTCCCTGGCCAAGGCGCACAGGTTGTCGGGATGGGTCTGGCGGTGGCGCAGGCGTTCCCTGCCGCGGCAGAAGTCTACCGTCGCGCCGATGCAGCGTTGGGGTTTTCGATCAGCGACATCTGCTTCCATGGACCTGACGACGTTCTGACCGCTACCGAAAACACACAACCCGCCCTGGTTACCACCGAACTGGCCATTTTGGCTGCACTCGCCGGTGGCACCGAAAAGATCGTCAGTTATACCGTGGCGCAGGCGTCTGTCGTTGCGGGTCATAGTTTGGGTGAATACAGTGCGCTCTGCGCGGCTGGGTGCCTGAGCATCGAAGACGCGGTCACGTTGGTGCGCACCCGTGGCCGACTGATGGCGGCTGCCAACGCGGGCGGCATGGCGGCGGTTATCGGGCTCGACGATGCCCTCATCGACGATATTTGTGCGTCGGTAAGCCAAAAAGACAACGCCGTGGTCGTTGCAAACTATAATTCACCTGGGCAGACGGTCATTTCGGGTCATGTCGCTGCCATCGAACAGGCGGCGATTTTGCTCAAAGAAGCAGGCGCCAAACGCGTGTTGCCGCTCAATGTGAGCGCGGCGTTTCATTCTCCGTTGATGCACGACGCAGCACAGCAGCTGGCACATGTCGTTGCGCAGACCACCATCAACATGCCCAAGGTGACGGTCATCGGCAATAATCACGCCAAACCGTTGGTGGATGTCACCGCGGTCGGCGCAGAACTGCCCGCACAGGTGACCTCGGCAGTGCGTTGGGTCGATACTATTACCTACATGGCCGCACAGGGAGTGACCGAGTTCATCGAAATCGGCCCAGGCACGGTGTTGGCAGGACTCATCAAGCGCATCGCGCCCCACGCAACGGTGCGCTCGATTGGCACACCCGAACAGATCCACAGCATCTAATCCTAGCCCACACGACCCCACGCACTGGGTATATATACCCTGTTGCGTGGGGTTTTGCATGTGGCTGTAGGAGTGCAATCCGTCTATGGAGCGGGGAGTGATAGGCGACATCTCGACCGCGGAGCGGGCGGCTTTCGCTGTATACCAAATCGTTCTCAGCGGGTACGGAGCGTTGTTTGGGTCGCCGACAAACTCGCTAGTGCAATCCCTACCGCACGATCGGCAGTTTGTTGGAGCTGGTCGACGTGGACCCAATAGCTGCTCGTAGCGGTGCGTGCAGGGGCTAGCAACCGGTACCGCCGGATCTGGGCGGGTTGGTCGACCGCAAACCGCAGTGGCGTGCTGATATCGACCCCATCGAGACTGACGATCATAGGGCTTGGCACCGAGAAGCGCAGGTCGACGATGAGATCAGCAATCGATTCGGGGCGCTGGTAGAGCCAAAATGCCCCGTCTTGCTCGCTCCATTGCCAGGTATGCCCATCGGCAGCCGACTCGATGGGGAACCATCCAGTATCGAGCACCGGCCATACCCCTGCAGTGCGTGTGTCGAGTTGCTGGTAGAGCGCCAACGTGTCGTCTGCGACGACGGGCGTGAGGCGAGCGAGGATCGCAGGGTTGGTGTTCACCCCGAATCGACGGTCGACGACGAGGTACGGTATATCGAGGCGTTGCATCATACGGGCGAGGGCATCTGCGGGGTCACGATTCAGGACGGTCATGGTGGTGATGGGCTTTGTGAACTGGACCACCCCATCGGTTTTGGAGAGCAGCCCGGTATTCACCAGCTCGGGATTGAGGCGCGGCAAATAGCCCGATACCACGGGGCGTTGATAGGCCCATTGGCCATACATCGTGTTGCCGTCGTCGAGATCGAACGGGAGCGTCAATACTGCACCCGGGACCCCTGCCCGAATAGCGTCGTAGACCACACTCTGCGTCGGCGCAAATGGCTGGAGCGGCTGGGGCCAGAGCTCAAACGCCAGCAGTACGGGCAAAACCAGTGCCCAGCGGCGGGGATGCGGCAATCGTTCGGCCAGGGCTTTAATGCCCGCAGCAGCAAGCACGACGAGATGAGCAAGCGCCAGAAAAAGAAAGTGATTGGGGCGTTGGCCCAGTTTGACCAGTGGTATCTGATTGAGGATATCGTAGGGCAGGGGGATACCCGTATCACGGGTCAACCACACGACCCGCGGCCCCATTGCAAACACCAATACGACGATTGTCAACCACCACCACCAGCGCGGCACTGCATCGCGGGCCCATGCAACTGCGACGAGCGTCAATAGCACCACCCCGAACCCAATCGAGACAGGCCAATGCGTCGGCGAATATTCCCGATACCATGACACCACTGCATCACCCCACCACGGGTGCACCAGGCTCGGGGTCAAGAAGGTCAGCACCGAGGCCGAAAAATCGACTTGCCGTTCGAGATAATCGGCCAACGAAACCCCCTCGCTGGAGGCATACGGCGGCTGTTTGCCCGGGAGCAAAATGGTCACGGCAAAGGGGATAATCGGGGCCGCTACCGCACTACCGATAACACAGAGACGCACCCACAAGGCGCGCAACTGCGCGGGAGCAGCCCGGAGCTGGAGTGACAGTGCCAGTGCCCAGATAGCTACATACGTCAACGAGAAAAGGCCGTAGTAGAGGCTCGAAAAGAACGAACCGAGCACCGCAATGACCGTCAACACCACCCAGCGCCAGTGTGCCGATTGGCTGATGTACCAAAGCCCCAATAACAAGATCGGGAAGTACTGGATCGACACCCGTTCGACAAACCCCGAATACGACAGCCAGATGTGGAACGGCGCGAAGGTGTACAACGCACCGGCGACCCAAGCAGCGTAGCGATGCTTGACAATGACCTCGGCCAACAACGCCGCAGACCATGCAGACGCCACAAACGTCGCATACGTCAAGGTGTTGAAGGCAACAAGTGGACCAAAGAGCAGTGTCACAGGCATCATCACGATGCCATTGGCGAGCATCAACGTCTGCCAAAACAAATCGACCCCGCCGGGATAGAAAAGCTGGTCGGTGTGCGTCACCGATGTCCCGCGGCTGATGGCATGCGCGACCCACCAGAGTGACCAAACATTCTGCCAACCGGTGTCGCACCGTTCGACACAGCGAGTCGCAATTGCGGTCGTCCATTGCCCAAACGTTGAGCCAAAAAACGGAACGAGCAACAGGACATAGGAGATGGGCAAATAGACCCAGCGCCACAACGATGGGTCGTGCAAGGAGTTTAAAAAACGGCGCGTCAGCGTCATGTAGCTACTCGTGTCAGCGGTAAATGGGCGACAAACATCCCCGGCCGGGCGGCCTTGTGTGGGTATAATAGCGGTGAATGCTCTTTGCTGCAACACGAAGGATGCGCTATGCAACCGCGACCCATGATTATTGACACCGATGCCGGAGTCGATGACGCCCTGGCGATTTTGATGGCGCTGGCTGATCCCACGGTCAAGATCGTGGGCATCACGACGCTCAACGGCAATGTTTCGTTGCCGAATGTCGAGCGTAATGTCGGTACGATTCTGAACGCACACGGCGCAGGCCATATCCCGATTTATCGTGGCGCAGAACGGCCGTTGCTGGTCGACGCACCGGACGCAGCCAACGTGCATGGGAGCGATGGCTTGGGTGATGCAGGGTTCCGCGCACCACGACCGCTCGAATCGACCCACGGGGCGCAGGCGATTATCGACCTTGCCAAAGCAAACCCAGGCTGCACACTGGTGACCCTCGGCCCGTTGACCAACCTCGCCATCGCGTTGTCACTCGAACCGAATCTCGGGCAGTACATAGCACATACATACGTCATGGGTGGTGCCCCAAAAGCCTCGGGGAATATCACGGCCACGGCTGAGTTTAATATTTATGTCGATCCCGAAGCGGCCGAATTGGTCCTGCAACGGGGCAACCTGCAGTCGACCTGGATTACGTGGGAGAACGCCATCGACCATGTCATCTTGTGGGACCGGTGGGAAGCACTGCTCGATGCCGGTGACATGGGCAAGCGTTTTGTGCGACCGATGTGTACCAACTTGATGAACTGGGGCAAAGAACGCAACCGGGTCGGGATGATCATGGCAGACCCCAAAGCGATGGCCGTCGCACTCGATCCATCATGCGCTACGGTTCAACACGTGTACATGTCAGTAGACTGTGGGACAGGTATTGGTCGCGGGATGACCGCCATCGACCCACGCGGCTTTGCAGGCAAACCGGCCAATTCGTATGTGGTCACCCATCTCGATCTCGACCGGGTCATCGCGCTGATTACGCGCGCAACCGCTTTGCCGTGTGCATTCTAAGAATCCAGACCGGTTTGGTAGAGAATCCAAACATGACCAAACGGGTCACGGATTTTGGCAGTGCGCTGCGCATCCACCGGTCGTAGGAGGATTGCCCCAGACGCCATGGCGCGTTCGAGCGGATCTGCAATCGCTGCGCAGATAACGACAACCGCACTCGCTGTCGTCGGAAGTATACTGGCTGCATGCAGGTGTTGGTCGGGGTAGACGGACGAAACAAACATGCGCGCCGCGCCGCTCAGCAGTTCGGCATGTGCGACGTTGACAGGGCCATCGGCGATGAATTCGATACAGGTCGCAGCAAACACGTGGCAATACCAGCGAATCGCGGCACGGGCATCTTCACAGGCTATATACGGGACGTATTCGTGCATGGGGATCCTCTTTAAACGGTGAATCAATCCGTTTCACAACGAAGTGAGTGAATGATGACCAAGATTGTCTTTGTGGGTGCGGGTAGTCACATATTTACGCGGCGCTTAGCACGTGATATTTTGTGCTTTCCACGGCTGTCCGATGCAACCATCGTATTGTACGATGTCGACCAAGAACGCCTCGACCATGTTGCGTTTAGTGTCCGGCGGATTGTCGCTGCTGGTGCGTTTGCTGCCCAAGTGGTGGCTACAACCAACATCGAACAAGCCATCGAAGGTGCAGATTATGTCATTTGCACCATTGCAGGTCCATACGAACAATGGCGCCACGACATCGAAATCCCAGCAAAATACGGGGTCGACATCAACATCGGCGACACACGTGGACCTTCAGGAATATTTCGCTTTCTGCGGCTGTACCCTGCCATGCGACATATCGCGCAGACGATGGAACGGCTCGCGCCGCGGGCAGTTTTGCTTAATTACACCAACCCGATGGCAATGATTTGTGGTGCACTCAGCCGCGACACCAATATCCGTGTGGTCGGATTGTGTCATAGTGTGCAAGGAACGGCCGAGATGTTGGCGAAGTGGCTACAGGTGCCGTTCGACGAACTCGAGTTCCAATGCGCCGGAATCAATCATATGGCGTGGTACACCCAGTTATCACATCATGGTGTCGATTTGTACCCCAAACTCCGTGCCGCCATGGAGCGCCCCGACATTTACAACGAAGAAATCGTCCGTAACGAGCTTTTCAACGCATTGGGGTATTACACGACCGAATCGAGCGGGCATCACTCCGAATACAATTGGTGGTTCCGTAAACGACCAGAACTGATCGCGCAGTATTGTGATCCTGGCACTGGTTGGAACCCTGGTGTAAGCCAGGCTGCACTGCGCTGGTACGCCACCCGCATGCATCAATGGCGCGACGAAGCACTGCGTGAACAGGCTGACCCGCAACCGGTCGATTTGACCCCCAGCAATGAATACGCCGCGGCAATTATCAACGCGCTCGCCGGCGGCGCAGCGTTTACCTTTAATGGGAACGTGAGCAACCGTGGATACATCAGCAATCTGCCGGACGGTGCCTGCGTAGAGGTACCTATCCAGGCGGATGCGACGGGGCTCCATCCCGTTAGCGTCGGCGCATTGCCCATCGCCGTCACGTTGCTTACCAATTTGAATAGCCAAATCGAAGAGCTCGCCATCACCGGGTGTTTGACGGGTGATCGGAACGCCATTTATTTGGCCAGCTATCACGACCCGCTTTGTGCAGCACGCCTTTCACTGGCAGAAATTCGTTCAATGGTCGACGACATGTTTGCGCAGTCGCAAGCCCACTTACCGCAGTTCTCCTGATACACCGTACGAGCAATGACACCCGGGCACCACATATGTGGTGCCCGGTTTCGTTATAATGAGATTAACGCTCTACGTAGAGGTATACATGGCGAACTTCACACTCCCATTTCAGGCAAACACAGCTCCCGACCGCGCATATGGGTGTTGTTTTATTGGGATCATCATCGCCGTGTTTGCAGCACTGTGG
>JBFYTT010000284.1:0-2879 GCA_041300425.1 Roseiflexaceae bacterium | reverse complement strand
GATTACCACCCACACGCACCGAGCTCCAGGCGACGATATCGTTGAGTGAGATGACGGCTACTTCAGTGGTACCGCCGCCGATGTCAATAATCATATTACCGGATGGCTTGGCGATGGGGATGTTGGCACCAATTGCGGCAGCGAGGGGCTCGCGGATAAGGTAGGCACGCCGGGCACCTGCAGCGAGGCCTGCCTCGCGCACGGCGCGCATCTCGACCGAGGTAATCCCAGCGGGGATCGAAATCATAACGTCGGGCTTGCTCAGACTGAAGCGACCGTTGGTCTTGCTGATGTAGTGCTTCAGCATTGCCTCGGTGATATCGTAATCGGCGATAACGCCGTTGCGCATCGGGCGGATAACTTCGATGCTTTCGGGCTCGCGGCCCAGCATCGCCAGAGCGTCAGATCCAACCGCTTTGATGCGGTTGTCTTTGGTCGATATGGCCACCACCGACGGCTCAGACAAGACGATGCCGCGTGTGCGCACATAGACGAGCACATTCGCTGTCCCGAGATCGATACCAATTTTGCGGGCCATAGACACTCCGGGGCATAAATGGTGAATCTAACCGGTATTGTACCACACTGCACTTATGCCAATGTGGTGGGACTCTTTCTATACGCAAAAAAACGAGGAAGGCAGTGCCTTCCTCGTTCCTGCTACAGAGTTGTGCTAGGCACCGGGGCCTCTGCGTACCTTGGCCATCTTGATTTGCATCAACGCACGACGGAGATCAGCTTCGGCCAACGCCATGTCCTGGTTGGACTTGCGTGAGGCGAGGCGCTCTTCGGCGCGGCGTTTTGCTTCTTCGGCACGTTCGAGATCGATTTCGTCTGACCGATCACATGCGTCGGCGAGGATAGTCACGCGGTCGGGGAGCACTTCCATGAATCCACCGAACACGGCAAACTCGGTGCGTACGCCACCCTTTATGATGCTGAGCTCGCCTTCGGTGAGGACGGTGAGCAGGGGCATATGGCGGGGCAGAATACCAACGCGGCCTTCTTTGGTCGGCGCATTGACCTGATCAACGTCGTCAGAGAGAACCAATCGCTCAGCCGTGACGATTTCGAGATGTAATGGCATCTCTCACCTCCATCAATCTGTGGCGGTCACGCAGACGCAACCGCCACAGGGGGCTTACTTACTGGCTTCGTAGGCGGCAATGACTTCGTCGAGGGAGCCTTGCAAGAAGAAGAACTGCTCGGAGATATGGTCGACATCGCCGGCCAACAGGCGAGCGAAGCTACGGACCGTATCGGCCACCGGCACGTATTTGCCGGCACGGCCGGTAAATTGTTGTGCAACGGTGAACGGCTGCGAGAAGAAGCGTTCAATTTTGCGGGCACGGGACACCGTGAGTTTGTCCTCGTCGGACAATTCTTCGACGCCCAAGATGGCGATGATGTCTTGCAGGTCTTTGTAGCGCTGCAGAACGATCTGCACCTGACGAGCGACGCGGTAGTGCTCTTCGCCAACGATGTTGGGGTCGAGAATACGGCTGGTCGAGTTCAACGGGTCCACTGCGGGGTAGATGCCTTTGGAGGCGATGCTACGCTCGAGCGAAATCGTTGCGTCCAAGTGGGCGAAGGTGGTTGCAGGAGCAGGGTCGGTGTAGTCGTCTGCGGGCACGTACACGGCCTGCATCGAGGTAATCGAGCCCTTCTTGGTCGAGGTGATGCGCTCTTGGAGCTCACCCATTTCGGTGCCCAGGGTTGGCTGGTAACCGACTTGTGATGGCATACGACCCAAGAGTGCAGACACTTCGGAGCCTGCCTGCACGAAGCGGAAGATGTTGTCGATGAAGATAAGCACGTCGCGGCCTTCGTCGCGGAAGTACTCGGCCATCGTCAAGGCCGTCAGGGCAACGCGCAGGCGGGCACCCGGTGGCTCATTCATCTGTCCGAAGACCATGACGGTCTTGTCGAACACGGTGGTGGTGGCGTCGATTTGGGCTTCTTGCATTTCGTGGATGAGGTCGTTGCCTTCACGCGAGCGCTCGCCCACGCCGGCGAACACGGAGTAACCCGACTGTTCTTTGGCGATGTTGGCGATGAGCTCTTGGATGACCACGGTCTTGCCCACGCCGGCGCCACCGAAGATGCCGGTCTTGCCACCGCGGGTGAACGGAGCAATCAGGTCGATGACCTTAATACCCGTCTCGAACACCTGCGCCTGGGTGGACTGTTCTTCGAGGGACGGAGCGCGTTGGTGGATGGGGCGCTTTTCGGCGGCATCCACGGACTTTTCAAAACCGTCGATGGCTTCACCGACGACATTGAAGACGCGACCCAGTGTCGCAGGGCCGACTGGTACCGAGATAGCCGCGCCTGTGTCGGTACAAGGGACACCGCGGCGCAAGCCGTCGGTGGTACCCATTGCCACAGCCTTGACATATCCGTTGCCGAGGTGTTGTTGCACTTCGGCGACCAGAGTAACGCCACCCGGCATGGGGACCGTGATTGCGTTATAGATTGCGGGGGTTTCGTTTTCCTTGAACTTGGCGTTGAGCACAACGCCAATGATCTCGGTAATTTCCCCAATTGCGTGAGCCATACAGTTCCTCCAGCACGTATCGTGTGGCCTGACCACACGCAGACATTAGCTATCCGCGAGGGCCGCCGCTCCCGAGGCAATCTCAGAGACTTCCTTGGTGATATTGGCCTGACGGGTTTTGTTGTACGTCAGGGACAACTCGCGGCGTAGTTCTTTGGCGTTGTCTGTGGCATTACGCATTGCCACCATGCGGGCGCTATGCTCACTGGCGATAGCTTCGAGCAACGCTTGATAAATTTGCACCTCAGCGAAGCGTGGGAGCAGGTCATTCAACACGACATCCTGATCGGGTTCGTAGTTGTAATCGCTGCCCTTGGCGGTC
>JBFYTT010000197.1:0-4119 GCA_041300425.1 Roseiflexaceae bacterium | reverse complement strand
CGTGGTCAGGCTCACATCACAGCGATGGAGGCGTGTACGCTCTGTACCGTTCTCTATGACGCTCCTGATGCAGTGGCGTATGCACTCCCTGCGTCGTCACTCGCAACCCCCGCAATCGCCCCGGGTACACGGGTCTGGATTTCTGCTGATTCGCGCTTGCCGGATCTGGTGGCACTAGGCATGCGTCAGTCATGGCACACCGCCGGCGCAGTGGTTGTTGGACCGGCACGGGAGCGGTTTTATGGAGCCCAGGCAGTGCCCGCAGGGGTACTCCCCGATGAATGGTTGCTCGGTGCGAACGAAGAACCCGAGTCGGTCGGCGTCACCGCTGCTGATGGTGTTGCGACGGGCGCAGGTGGCGTGCGCTACCGCCGACCGACGGGGTTGATATTTGCGCAACCGGTTGCATCCACAGCAGGACGGGTTACCGTCGTGTTCGATGGTGATGGAACGGTGCGCATGGATGACATCGTCCTGACGCAGAGCGATGCTCCCGCAATCATGATGGTGTTCGACGCAGCGCTGCTCAGGCAGCAACGTATCGCGGGAATTGATTTGGCACCCGGTGCACAATTGGTGAAGGTAACGGTGCAGCGCGGGACCACACAGACGATTGTGTGGGATGCGGAGGTTGCAGCGCTGGTCCGGTTACGTGTCTATGATCGTGAAGTCGCGGTCCCTGCCCTCAGGAGCGTCCCACTCGCGATTGGTATGCAGGTCGAGGGCGATGCCTTGGTGTTGCAGGCAGGCGCAGCAGCGGTACAATTACAGGGAATCGAAGACGCAACGGGCAAAGCAGTAACATACCCACTCCCATCTGGTGCACCCACACGGGTTGCCGCAGGGGAGGTGCCTGCATTGGCGACAGGGCATTACCAGGTCGTGATTGTGACGATCAACGGCCAGCGCATCGTTGCTGCCAATCTCTGGGTGACAGCCAGCGGTTGGCGTTGGCAGGCGATCCCACAACCGTTGACATTGGTCTATTGAGCCGACGACGCGCTGGTTGTCCAGCGTAGCGACATACAAGGAGCCGCACATGTGGGGTGGACGATTTAGTCAGGGCCTTGATGCCTTGATGGCCGAGCTCAACAATTCATTCCCGTTTGACCGTGCCATGTGGGCCGAAGACATCCGTGGCAGTATGGCCTGGGCCCGCCAAATCTGTGCTGCCGGGGTGATTACGCCGGCCGAACGAGACGAACTCCTGCGTGGCTTGCAGGTGGTGTATGATGAATTTACGTCCGGAGCGTTCCCCGCCAAGACCGCCGACGAAGATATTCACTCTGCCGTTGAACGACGACTCGGTGAAGTCGTCGGTGCGGTCGCAGGTAAGCTCCACACCGGTCGCAGTCGCAACGACCAAGTAGCCACCGACATCCGCTTGTGGGTGATGGCGGCTATCGCCCGTACCGACGAGTGTGTGCGCGAGGTACAGCGTGCCATTCTGGTGCAGGCCGACGCCGCGGGGGATCTGATAATCCCTGGCTACACCCATGTGCAGCGTGCCCAGCCCATCTTGTTGCAGCACTGGTTGTTGTCGCACTTCTGGCCGTTGCAGCGCGACCGCGAGCGACTGGCAGATTGTCTGAAGCGGGTAGCCGTGTTGCCGCTCGGATCGGGTGCTATCGCCGGCACGCCGCTCAAGGTCGATCGGGCTGCACTAGCGGCTGACCTGGGCATGCAGGATATCAGTCGCAACAGCGTCGACGCCATCAGTGACCGCGATTTCATCGCCGAGTACCTGTTTGTGGCGGCGATGATTGGCATCCACATTAGTCGCTTGTCCGAGGATATGGTTTTCTACAGTAGTGCCGAGTACGGCTTTGTGTCGCTGGCCGACGCCTACTCGACCGGATCGAGTCTGATGCCCCAAAAGAAGAACCCCGACTCGTTCGAGTTGGCCCGTGGCAAATCGGGGCGCTTGGTGGGCAGCCTGATGACCATCTTGACGGTGCTCAAAGGCCTGCCATCGGCATACAACAAGGACCTGCAAGAAGACAAAGAGCCGTTGTTCGATGCGGTCCGTACCATCGAGTTGACGCTGCCGGTGGCCGCTGGTGCGCTGGCGACGGCGACCTTCAACCAAGCGGCGTTGCTGCGTGGGTTGGACGACGCAATGCTGGCTACTGATGTGGCGGATTATCTGGTCGACCGCGGTGTGCCGTTCCGGACCGCCCACAAGGTCGTCGGGCAGCTCGTGCGTGTCGCCGAAGAGCGTGGGGTCAAGATGGTGGCACTGCCGCTGGCAGAGTTCCAGCGCATCGATGCGACCTTCAAGGCCGACGTGCTGGAGTGCTTTAGCATGGCAGCATCTGTCGCCGCTCGGACGGTGCCTGGTGCCACGGGGCATCAGGCAGTGGCTGACCAGTTGGCGCTGGCACACGCATGTCTGGCGGATTAACGCCGCCGGTCGCTCGCTGGGCCCAACGCATCGCGGCGTTGGCCCAGACGGGACTAACCTATGCGCGCGATCCGTTCGACGTCGAGCGCTATCATGCGCTCCAGCAGCTGGCGGCCGAGATGCAGGCGTCGCTGACCGAACAATCGGTTGCAGAGATTGCTGGCTGGTACGCCATGGAGGGTGGATACGCCACACCCAAGGTGGGTGTCCGGGCCATTGTCATCGACGAGTCGGGGCGGTTTTTGCTCGTCCAAGAGCGCAGTGACAGCCTGTGGTGTCCCCCCGGTGGATGGGCTGATGTAGGCGAAGCGCCTTCTGCGATGGCGGTGCGCGAGGTCCACGAAGAATCGGGGTACGCGGTGGTCGTCGAGCGGGTGTTGGCGGTGCTCGATCGTGATGTGCAGGGGCATCCGCCGATTGGCTGGCATGTCTATACGATCTACTTTTTGTGTCGGGTGGTCGGTGGGGCGCCACACACCATGGCCGAAACGAGTGCGGTGGGCTGGTATGGCCTTGATGCACTGCCACCGTTGTCGCTCGAACGGGTGACGATAGCGCAGTTGGTGCGATTCGGCGCGTTGGCGCGCGATGCGCAAGCGCCGGTCTGGTTTGATTGAATTCGTCCATGTATGGAAGAGGAAGAAATGACGCATTCGCTCTATGGTCGTGATGTGCTCAAGATGAATGATGTGAACCAAGCCGAAGTCGCGGATTTAATCACGGCTGGTTTGACGCTCAAAGGGCGATTGCGTCGTGGGGTGCCCCACCAACTGCTCCACGGCAAAAACCTGGCCATGATGTTCTTTAAGCCGTCGACCCGTACCCGGAGCGCGTTCGAAATAGGCATGCAACAACTCGGTGGCCATGCCATGTTTTTGTCGGCCAACGACATGCAACTGACCCGTGGCGAGACCTATGCCGACACCGCACGCGTGCTCGAGCGCTATGTGGATGTCATCATGGCACGCGTGTTTGACCACGGCACGTTGGTCGAAATGGCCGACGCCGCACGGGTACCCGTCATCAACGGCTTGTGTGATATGCACCACCCTACCCAGACCCTGGCAGATTTGATTACCGTCAAAGAACTCTTTGGTGGCACGCGCGGTGTACGCATCGCCTATGTGGGCGACGGCAACAACATGGTGCACTCGCTGCTCCATGCTGCGCCATTGGCCGGTATGCACATCGCGGTGGCCACCCCGGCCCACTACGCGCCTGATGCACGCATCGTGGCCGAGGCCCGGGCCATCGCCCAGCAGAGCGAGTCTGAGGTGTTGATGACCACCGATCCGTACGAGGCAGTCGCCAACGCCGATATCGTCTATACCGATGTCTGGGTGAGCATGGGCCAGTCAGATGCAGCAGAACGTGTCACGGCGTTGCAGGGCTATCAGGTGAACGACAAACTGATGAGCGCGGCACGACCGACGACGAAATTCATGCACTGCCTGCCGATGCACCGCGGCGAAGAAGTCACGGCAGCTGTAGCCGATGGTCCTCATTCGGTGGTCTTTGATCAAGCAGAAAATCGCTTGCATGCACACAAAGCGATATTGGCGCTCCTGTGTAGTAACGAAGGACAAAATCTGTTGTGAATTATGAATTATGAATGGGGAATTATGAATTATGAATGGGGAATTATGAATTATGAATGGGGGTGCTCTGCAAATTCCTAATTCCTTATTCCAAATTCGTTCGGAGGGTATATGGCG
>JBFYTT010000196.1:0-4282 GCA_041300425.1 Roseiflexaceae bacterium | reverse complement strand
AGGGTTGTGCCGCGACGCGTACCGCATCGTGCCCGTTGCTGATGTCGCAACGCCACCGTTGCTTGCGGTCGAGGCTGCTGCCGGGTCGGCGTGTTACCGAGAAAGTGCGGGATTGGCGATTGCGTTGTGTCAGGCGGGCTACCGTGTGCATATGGTGCTCCCCGACATCTGTGCACCACGCATCTGGGAACACACCAAGGACCAAGTGACGCACGGTGCTCACGTTGTGCCAGCCGATGTGATTGTCTATGCCGGGATGCCGTTGCATGGCTGGGCACGCGAAGAAGCCATGCATGGTGGTGCGCTGGCGGTTATCTGCGTACACGGCAATACGGTCGCAGATCAGTTCCAGATGCGCTACGGACGTGCCGACCTGCCGTTGTGGGTGTGCGACACGGCGAATGCATACGTCGACACCGTGCATGTCTTGGCCGCTGCTGCAGAGATTCCACTGCTCGAGCGTGAAGTGCAGCAGTGGGCGGTTCAGCCATTGGTCGCCCGCATGCAGGGGCAGGGGTTTGTCCGGACCCTGTCTTCCAACATTCTGGTGCCGGCAGGGGATGATGACCCACATGCCGAGTTCGACCTCCACGATGCCATCGGGTTACCTGCGACGTTGCACTATGCGGGCGAGTCGCTGTCGACACTCGCCTCAGCGACCTTGTACGAACGCTGGTTGGCACCACGCATGGCAATCCCGCCGTGGCTGGGTGGCATGGTCGTAACCGCCCGCGACATCGATGCGGGTAGCGTTACCATTGCCGTCGATACCGAGGATCGCTTGACGCTCCCTATCCGCACGACACGGGTGAATGTTACCGATCCTATCAGCAGCGACGCACGGTCAGGGATGCACCGTGTTGCGGTGCACGATGCGCTGGTAGGAATGCGCGAATGGCATGCAGGCGAGTGGCATGCAGGCGAGTGGCATGATACGGCCTACCCCGATGCATTTGCGTACACGTGGTATGCACCCGCAGTATGGTGGGATATCGGCACGGTCCCCGACGCCGATGTACCGCTGTTGGGGTGGACCTTTGTCGCAGCGCTACAGCATTGGGTGCCAGACTCGTTGACTGCACTGGTGCCTTGTTATGACGAAGCCAGTGGCCGTCTCTTTTTGTTCGAGGCACAACCGGGCGGCACGGGGATTTTGCAGACCGTAGCGCCATACCTCGCCGAAGTTATGGCGGCTGCCCAGGTTGGGGTCGCCGCACACGCCGGGGATGAACCGTTATCTGCGTTTGTGCGTGTCGATGCACGCTGGCTCCCCCATGCGGTTTGTCCATCGTTGCGGACGCAAGAAGCACCGGCAATGTGTACCCCAACGACGCCACCCGCAGACGATGAGATCGGCCCTGCGCCTGCCCCACAAGCAATAACACCTGCCGACTCCCCGGCAGACGCGGCAGTGACCGGTACGCGCAATCAATCGCCACACGACCATGCTGTCCCGCAGCACGACAGCGCAGCGCAGGCATTGATGGCCGCATTGCTCGATACACCAGGCGTACGCACACCGCGCACGGTCACGGAGCCGATGCGAAGCGCTTCGGTGGGGATGGTGCGTGTACAAATGGGTCGACTGTTGGCGCAGATGTGGGATTGGTTGCGCGGCACACGGCCGCAGCATGTGTATGTACTGGGTGACGTGGTGAGTTGTGTCCCGTATGGGGATGGTGTCATTGTCGCGGTCAGTGAGGATGGTGCGACATACCTTGTTGCGACCCAACAGTATGGCGATGTGCGTATCGATCCCCGGCGTGATCTGATCATGCCACGGGAGGACAAGCGGACACAAACTATTGACAACTAGAACAAACATGCTACAATTCTTGGCAGTGATATTCGTATCACCAAACACGAGTCGTACTTCAAACACGAGAGGAGCGCCCCCATGGCCAAAGATTTGAACAAAGTCATGATTACGGGACGGCTCGGGGCAGACCCCGAGATGCGGTACACCCCACAAGGCAGCGCTGTAACGACGTTCAATGTCGCAAGCGGTCGCACGTGGAAATCAAACGACGGTACGAGTCACGACGACACCGAGTGGTTTCGCGTGGTCGCGTGGGACAAACTGGGCGAGATATGCAATCAGTACCTGACCAAGGGCACGCGGGTGTATGTCGAAGGTCGATTGCAGACACGCAAATACACAGACCGTGATGGTCAACCACGGACATCGGTCGAGCTGGTTGCAGCCGACATGATTATCCTCAGCTCGCGTGCCGAATCCCAGGGTGGCGGCGATGCCTACGATACGGGCAGCCCTGAGCGTGGTGAGAACACGCAACGCCGTGCGCCAGCAACACCGACACCACCACGGCAATCAGCGCCACCGCCGCGCAACGTGCCTACAGCTATTAGTGACGAATTCGACGATGGCGAATTCTCACCACCGCCTGCAGCACCACGGCAGAACATCCCACCTGCGCGGGCCGAGCGCAAGCCGTTGCCACCTGCGTCTGCGATACCTGAGGACGACGATATTTTGCCGTTCTAGGTGCTCTATAGCAACACCCCGCGTTCCGTTCGGAACGCGGGGTGTTTTGTGTAGAACGAGCTGGAGCAGATTATTCGACGATGTCGTCGTATTCGGCGAGGAGGTCGTGCCATTCGCCGATGAGTTCGTCACGGCGGGCAGCATAGAAGATGTGATCAACGCCGTTTTCGTCACGATAGACGAGGTCGACTTGGCGGCGCATGGGCCGCATGTAGCCGATGTTGCCCCACCAGCGGATGCTTTCTTCGTCGAAGGACTGATCGGCGAGGTGCATACGGGCCGCGTATTGGCGAATACTGCCTTCTTCGATGTCGTTCATGCGCCAGGGGTGCGGGCTGACTTCTTCGTTGCGCAGATTGCGGAATATGAAGCGCTTGTCGCCCTGGTCGTCTTGGACGGTTTCGACGACTTCGATACCGGTACGTGGTTTGCTGACGTTAATCAGATCGAGCCACGCTTGGTTGAGTTGGTCGCGACTGACCCCATGGTATTCTTGGATTTCTGAGCCGTCCTCGGTGCTGTCGGCTTTTGTTTTGAGGAGCAAATCAAAGAACGGCGTTTGTGACTCGTCGCGCCAGATGCGTGTAATTGCACCGCGACCACGCCAGCGTGGGCGGCGTTCGCCTTGGAATGCAGGGAAGTGGGCGGTAGGGGTGCTGATCGATGGCGTTGATTGGGAGGCGACCGGTGTGCTTGTGGCTGCTGGAGCGGGCGTGCCTGCTTCTTCGTCGAAGGTAACCGTGTCGACCGCCAGTTGTGGCGCATACGTCTGAATGAGGTGTTGCCACTGGTTCCCCAAGCCCCAGTCTGAGACGCCATAAAAAATGTGGTCGATGACGCCCATGCTGTCGCGATGGACCAGGTCGTATTTGGGTCGGCCACCCTGGATGTAGGCGCGCCAGAGGCCGATCTGGCCGTGCCATTTGATTTCGTCGAGATTGGCCGAACCTTCGCGTAACGTCTCGTGGCGTTCGATGGCGTAATCCCACAGCCCTTGGGCGCGGTCACGGGTGACCCCTGCGGTGGTGCGCAGGTCGCGCACCTCGTAGTGCCAGATACCGCCACGCCGCTGGGTCGATACAATCGACACCCCGCTCCGTGGCAAGTCCAAATCGGCGCCGTCGTTGCGGGATGGCTGGCACAGCAAGCGCAAATCAGCCGGGGTTGCGACGCTCGTCTGGAGGTCACGGCGCACCAGCACCCGACCATCGGCGGTAATGTATGGTGGGGTATCACCGCGGACGGCGACGCGGATAATCGTCGCTTGGTCGTACGCCACTGCCTCGGTCGTGAGATCAGGGATAGGCGTGATTGATTCGGCGGCCTTGAGGATGGCCGAAAGTGCTTTGTCTTTGGATTTGACGCCCGACACGACGCCATGCTCAGACCCTACCAGGAGGACGCCGCCGCCGATATTGGCGAGGGCAGCAATATGGGCAGCAGTATCGGCGGGTTTGGCCTCGCTGATTTGGATGATGTGTGCTTCGGTCGTTGCTTGCAACAGCTGATGGAGCGCCCAACGGCGGACCGGAGTACTGATGAAGCGGATTGCCGTATGATTGTGGGCCAAGACCAACTCACGCAACGCTTCGAACGTGGGAGCGGTCAATGTGACTTCGGAGAAGCCCGCTCCGATTGATTCGATGTCGGTAGCACCTGAGCCGCCCAGCACGCAGATGCCGTCGATACCGTCGACGGCGCGGTCGATGGCATGCAATTGCCCAGCGGTGATGAGTGTGTTGACGAGCGCAACATGCCCTGCCGATGTCGGATGGG
>JBFYTT010000193.1:0-3699 GCA_041300425.1 Roseiflexaceae bacterium | reverse complement strand
GTGCTCTTCCAGTTGGTACAGGCGGCCTGCGTCGGCGCAATACAGTACTCATAACTGGCGGCACGGGTGCTGGCCGCCCATATGAGTGTGACTGTGGTCGGTTGGTTGGTGGCGTTATTGGCTGGGCTGGTCTTGTTGAAGGCAGCTGGTGCAAGAACGACGGTGAATTGACCAAAACTCATGCTATCTGCATATGTCGTCCCGGCCGCATTGATGGCCCGTACCTGCCAGTAGTAAGTGGTGTTGTGCACCAGACCCGTCTCCGTAGCGGTCGTACTTGTGAGGGTGCTGGTCCACGTGGTGCAGTCGGTCGTTGTGGTCGCAATGCAGTACTCGTAGCTGGCGGCGTTGCTTATGGCACCCCACGTTAAGGTGGTCGAGGCACTGGTGATAGTCGCATTGTTGGTAGGTGTTGACTTGGCAAAGGAGTTTGGCTTGCCTTCGTCCACGGTCACCGGAGCATGATAGAGCTTGAGGTTGCGGTTGGTGTAATCGTAATAACTGATGACGGGGAGATTACTCGACGTCAGGGCAATCGAATTGTACCGCCCAACAGACCCGGTGCTATCGAGGGTCGAGATGGCGGGACTGGTGCAGGCCGCATTGGTACACTCCGCGAGTTTGAGGTCGTCTTTAGTGGCATCGTTATAACTGATGACAGGGAGATTACTCGACGTCATGGCAATCGAGCTGTAATACCCAACATCCCCGGTGCTGTCGAGGGTCGAGATGGCGTGACTGGTGCAGGCGGGGTTGGTACACACCGCGAGTTTGAGGTCGTAGTTGGTGTAATCGTAATAACTGATGACGGGAATATCACTCGACGTCAGGGCAAGCGAGGTTAGATACCCAACATACCCGATGCTATCGAGGGTCGAGATGGTGGGGCTCGTGCAGGCCGCATCGGTACACACCGCGATTTTGAGGTCTGCGTTGGTATCATCGTGATAACTGATGACGGGTACATCACTCGACGTCAAGGCAAGCGAGGTGTACGTCCCTACACTCCCGGTGCTATCGACGGCAGATATGGCGGGACTGGTGCAGGCGGCATCGTCACACACCGCGAGTTTGAGGTCGCCGTTGGTGTAATCCCAATAACTGATGACGGGTAGATTACTCGATGTCAAAGCAATCGACGTCCACCTCCCAACATACCCGGTGCTATCGAGAGTAGAGATGGTGGGGCTTGTGCAGTACGCATCGTTACACACCGCGAGTTTGAGGTCTGCGTTGGTTTCATCGAAATAACTGATGACGGGTAGATTACTCGATGTCAAAGCAATCGACGTCCACCCCAACCATGTCCCGGTGCTATCGATGGTCGAGATGGCGGCATTGGTGCAGGCCGCATCGTTACAGACTGCGAGTTTGAGGTCTTTGTTGGTGGCATCGTAATAAGTTATGACGGGTAGATCACTCGACGTTAAGGCAATCGAGGTGGAATACCCAACATCTATATTTGCCGAGCGCGGTTCGATACCGGTGCGAGCAGGAGCTGCTGTCAATTCTTGGGACAATGGTTCTTCGGTAGGCGTTGGAGTGCGTACGTTTTCATCGTTGGTGGCGTAAATTGTCGACCCAGCAGTCATGATGAGATTATTGAGCAGGAGCGTGAGCAGGACACTGATTGCTGCGATAAACTTCCGTGATGGTAGCTTGTTCATGCACTTCTCCTCTTCGTAGATGCGCATTCTCATCTGAGGAAAGCGCTGTGGATGGATCAGAATCAGTAAAACTAAAAATATTTTACTGAATTATTATACTTTATAAAAATGTACGAATGCAGTGTAAGAGCGTACGTCTCTGTGCCATATTCTGTAGGCAGACGGTGTCCCTGCATCACCCAAAAAACAATCCGCCACAGCCGAGGCTGTGGCGGATCTGTGTTTTTTCACGTGTGTTCTATGAATTTACCGGGCCATTACCACGTGTTGTGGGGCCATGCCTGCCTGCACCTGGCGAATGGTATCGATAGTGGTTGTGATGATGCGTTCGATGGCTTCGTGGCTGTTGAACGCATTGTGGGCGCTCGCAATGACGTGCGGGTGGGCAAGGATATCTTTGAGCAGGTGTGCTTCCGGGGTGCGGGTAATGGTGCCAATGAGGTGTTCGTATTCTTCGACATCGAGGCCTGCGGCGCGGATTTGACCGCTGTCCAGACCAGCAAGGAGTGCCTCGTTGGCGATGAGTGCCCCTCGTGAGGTGTTGATAATGATGACACCGTGTTTGACATGCGAAAGTGCTGCCATCCCGAACAGATGATGCGTCTGTGGTGTCAGTGGCGCGTGGAACGAGATGATGTCGGATTGGCGATAGAGTTCGTCGAGCCCGACGTATGTCCCGTTGACTTCGGTTGCCCAGGTGTGGTCGGGCTGGACATCGTAGGCCAATATATTCATGCCAAAACCGGTACACATCCGACCAAAGTTGCGGCCGATACGTCCCGTGCCAACGATACCTACAGTCTTTTGGAAGAGATCGATGCCGCGGAGCCCCACCACATCGGCACGGAAGTCCCGTTGCAAGCGTACCGTGCTGGGGATGAGCATGCGGCTACTCGCCAGCAGCAACGCCATTGCATATTCGGCAACGGTCCGCTCCCCGTAGGCGGGGACATTGCAGACGGTGATCCCGTGGGCGGCGCAGTAGTCGAGATCAATATGGTCGTACCCGGTTGAACGTGTTGCGATCAAGCGTAACTGTGGAAGTCTCGCCAAGTCTTCGGCGCGGACTGCAGTGTGAATAAACACGCTCAGAATGGTCGTATCAGGATGTACGACGCTACACAATGACCCTGCGGGGTACAGTTGCAGCGGTTCGTCGGGCCATGCCGCGACGAACTGTGCTTCTTCGTTGCTTTCGTTGAGGATAATCGAAATCATCCCTAGGCCTGTTGTGCTTGCGGGCGGAGTGGGTGGTGCGCATAGCGTTCGCCGAGGGGATGATTGACGCACCCGAGACGGGCGTTGCTCCGACTCAGCAGGAGCTTGCGCATTGGACCCATTTGGACAGCGTCTTTGGCGATGTGCCCTGCTTTGTATGCTCCCATAACGGCGGGGTAGCTCGATTCGGCACCCATGTTTGCAAGTGCCAACGCAACCGACGCATTGCGGTCGGGTATTGACGATACGAGTCGTTCTTCGAGTGCAGCGGTCAACAAAGCTACTTCTGCGGGCTGGGCATAGCTCAGATAGGCAAGCGCCAACGCTGCCCGGTGATGTCCGACATTGCTGGTGTGGTCGTCATCGAGCAACCCCAGAATGGGTTTAATGGCAACGACGCCATTGCGCGCAATAATTTGCGGCACTTCGCCATCCCAGATGGTTGTGCGTTTTTCGGTGAGTTGATCGGGCGCTGCAGGCACCGGGGCATGGACCAGTGCGGCAATCGCGTCGATGCTGTTGCACTCACCCAACAATCGGAGTGCATGAATGGGCGCATAACAGAGCGGCGCAGGGCCGACCAGCATGGTGGTGTCGACGGCCAAGGCGGTCAGCGGGGCAATCACATCGGCACCGCTGTCGATGATATGCGCTGCCAATGGGAACGGCATCTCGGGGCCGATGGTGCGCAATTGGCGCATGTATTCGAGCAGTTCAATGTGCGTGGTCATGTGTATCCTTGTCGTTGTCAGTGCTCACAGTGTACCAAAATTCACACTCGTTCGGCATCGCTGCGCCGAAATCCCCAGGCACC
>JBFYTT010000393.1:0-5389 GCA_041300425.1 Roseiflexaceae bacterium | reverse complement strand
GTGCATTGGTGGCGGGTCTTGCGCTCGCCATGCTCGGTATTCACATCCACTTCTCGCGCTATGGACTCAACAACATCGCCGATAGCTTCAGCGGCATTGTGCTGCTCGGCATTCTCTTGCGCTACCGGCAACGAACAACGTTCGCACTCGCGACGGCGGCAGGATTGACGATGGGGGCGGCGGTCTACGGGTATGCCAGTGCCCGCGTCTTTCCTGTGATTGTCGTCTTGTATATCGGCGCATTGGTCGTGCGGGCACGGCACACCTGGCGCATCCATCTGCGCAATCTCGTCGTGATGGCGCTCGCCGCAATCGTCGTGACGGGGCCGTTGTTGGTGCACTACATCGAACAGCCCGACCAGTTCTGGTCCGTGGTTCGGCGCAGCTCCATCATCATCCGCGAGGCAGACGGCACGTCGAACATCGAGCGCTGGGCCGCCGACCACAATCAATCGGTCCCCGAGGTCGTTGTGCGTAATATTGCCTATACGGTGCAGGCGTTGTTCTGGGGGCCAGTCGAAGGGTGGTTCGCCACTCCGCGCGCCGTACTGACCATCCCCCTATCAGGATTGGCACTCGTCGGCGTGATTGGCATGGTTGTCCGTCGCCAAGACAGTGCGGTTTTCGCCGTCGTCGCCTGGCTGGCCGTGTTTTGTGCGATGTCGGCGGTGAATTGGCCGATTGCAGCGGGGCAGCGCCTGGTGTCGTTGCTGAGCATCCTCGCCGTGCTGGTCGGGTTCGGTACGACTATCCTCTCAGACGTATTGCGCAGATACGTCAATCAACGCGCCATTGCACTCGTCCTATTTGCGCTGGTGAGTACGGGCGGAGTGATGAGCCTCGATCATTATTTCAACACGTTCGTCAAACGCGAAGCCGGCAGCGGCGATGCTCAGCTCCACCGCGCCGGGGTTGTCGCCCTGGTTGCCCAGCAGCTGCCCGCATATACCTGGATCGACGTCTATCGGTCGGATGTGTTCAACTACGACAGTACCCCGGTGTTGCAATTTGCGTTGATGCGTATCGACGCAAACATCATCACCGAAGCGTCTCCCGATCAACTCTTCGCCCCCATCATCATCTACCCCATCGAATCGGCCAGTCGGGTCATCCGTACGGGCAACTATGTCGAGTACCCTGTCCTTACCCCCGAAGGCGAGCCTACGCTGATCTTCGCAGTCCGCGACGATGCCCCCTGGGCAGCAGACATTATTCGGAACGTCATCGAAAAGAATGCGAAATAGAAACTAGTAATTAGGAATTCACACGTCATCTCCAAATATGTACCACGCTGCTATCCCTGCGCAGAGGTAAGCCGCGCCGGCGAACCAGATGAGCGGGGCAAAGCCGTAGAAGGGTTGCACAAAGCCACTCAGAAGCGACGCCGAGCCCCAGCCAGCCGACCACATAATCGTTATCATGCTCATTGCAACACCGCGTTGTTTGGGCTTCACAAAGCGCATTATCTGCAAATCGCTGAGCGTCACCGCCATACCCAGCGAAAAAGCCCGCCACACGTACCCAACAATCGCCAGCGCCTGCCACGGCGCCAAGATAAGCAATACGCCTGGTCCCGCCAGTGCGCGCAGGGCGGCAACCCAAAAGCGCAAACGCCGTTTGGCCAAGAAGTGGCCCGACAGCAGTGCTCCGCAGCCAATCGCCAGCACCGCAAACGAAATGACCACACCGACGCTCTGATCCGGTAACCCAAACTGATTGCGCAACAACAGACTCTGGAACGGGATAATCGCACCGCCGCCCAATCCCATCAGCAGATTGGGCACTCCATAGAGCAAAAACTGCCGCCGCAATTGCGGCGTGCCGGCATTCGCCTCGGCATCCCGCGCATGCTCCTCGTGGTGTTCGGTCACTCGCACAAACAAAATGGGTAGGATTGACACATAAAAAAGCCCTACTCCGATGAGCATCGCCGATCGATAGGCGGGCATCGACTGTGCATCGACCTGCATCATGGGTGCCAAGACACTCGGCATCCACCCGGCGATGATGCCGCCAAACAGCCCGATGCTAATCGATGCTTCGTTGAGCCCAAAAATGAACCCACGCTGCGATTCGTCGTCGCTCGTCGCGGTCAACAGTGGCATGATCGCCGTCATCGCCAGTGCGGCACAACATCCATTGAGGAACTGCGTCACAATTATCCAGAACACCGACGGTGCATACAGCTGCCAGGTCAACGTCGCTGCAAAAAACAGCATTGCAATTGCCAACGATCGCCGTGAACCGTATCGATCAATCAAGATCCCCGCCGGGACCCCGACAATCAATCCCGCCACACGCATCGTCGTCGACAGTATCCCGGCCAGCTCGCTCCCGAAGCCACGACTGACCAGAAAAAAATTGAACAACACATCAAAAAAACTCATCCCCAACCCAAACAAGACCGCATGGAGGAGCACAAACCAGGCGGCCCGGGGAACGTTCCGAATCGATTGCATTGACATTCGCTAGCGCACAGCTGTGCCATATCAACGGACAGAATACAGTCAGGTGGACGTGCTATTATAAAACAATTCAATTTACCGAGGCTCATATGACCGCGCGCCAAACGGGTTTGCTCGTCCTCTTGGGTGCCATTTGGGGCGCTGCCTTCATGCTCATCAAAATCGCCGTCACCGATATCGAACCCGCTACCCTCGTCGCTGTCCGTATCGCCATCACTGCCGTCATCCTCTATGGGGTCATGCGTGTCTCGGGCATCAGCCTCCCGGGCGGCAGCAAAATATGGAAAGACTTTTACTTTGTCGGAATGCTCGGTCTCGTCGTTCCCTTTCTGCTCATCGGCTGGGGGCAACGCCTCATCCCGAGTAGCACGACAGCCATCCTCGGCGCTACCACCCCACTCTTTGCGGCAATCATCAATCTGATTACCCGCAACGACGAACGCATCAATACCGAGCGTGTCATTGGCCTGGTCATGGGATTCGCCGGGGTCATGATTGCCATCGGCATCGAAGGCGCCCAGAGCGGCAACATCTGGGGCGAATTGTGCGTCCTCGGCGCAGCGGTCTGCTATGCCCTGTCGGCCCTGTACGGGCGTCGTGCCTTTAGCGGGATGCAACCCATCATCCCATCGACGGGTCAGATGATCGCCAGCACGTCCCTGCTCATACCCATTGCACTGATCTGGAACGGCATCCCGACGGTTATGCCTGCGCCGTCATCGCTCATCGCACTCGTCATTCTGGCGGTCTTTTGTACGGCCATTGCCTACATCCTCTACTACCGCCTGATGGACGCAGTCGGGGCGACCAAGGTGTCGATGGTGTCCTACCTGGTAGCGCCGTTCGGGGTGGTCTATGGCGCGGCAATTCTGTCCGAACCGATTGCCCCCAACGCGGTTGCCGGACTCATCGTCATCATCGTGGGCATTTTGATTGCCGGTGGCACGTGGCGGTCATTGATCCCCCAGGCACGGCGCGCATGAACCCGGCCGTCATCGCTTGGTTGCAGACACGCGCCGCGCAGGATCTCGTCGCCGGGATCGACATCACTGCGCACCTGCGCTCACTGTCACAGCTCCGGCAGGTGGTGTCGGCAGAACACGCCGCTGCAGCCTACGAGATTGCCTGGGTACGCGCCCATGCAACCCGCAAGTTCCCCGACGGCGACCGCCTTTTTTTCACCAAAACCGCCCTCGAACAAGCCAGCCACCAACGGGTCAGCGCCCACCGGGCACACATGTTCGCCGGTGCGACACACATCGCCGATATCTGCTGTGGTTGTGGCGGCGACCTGCTGGCATTGGCGACGGTTGCGCCGTGCACCGCGCTCGACAGCGACCCCGGGCGCATTGCCATGGCTGTCGCCAATCTGCACGTGCGTGGGCTGACCCAGCGTGTGACTTGCATCTGTGCCGATGCCCTCACATGGGCATTGCCGGATGACGTCGATGCAGTCTTTTTCGATCCTGGGCGGCGCGCGAACACTGGTCGCATCTATGACCACGACGCGTACCTTCCACCGTTGACCAGTGCCAATGCTTGGCGCCGCCCCGGCCGGCGTATTGCCATCAAATGCGCGCCGGGCATCGACTACCATCAACTGCCGTTTGCAGCTCCCTATGCCATCGAATGTGTCTCACTCGACGGCGACCTGCGCGAAACCGTTGTCTGGCTCGACGCAGACCTGCCCTGGCAGCATCGCGCCACCGTGCTCGATGACCAGGGGACGCACCTGCTCGACGATACCCACACCCCGGCGCAGATTGCCTGCACTCCACCTGCAGCGTTTTTCTACGAGCCCGACGCAGCAGTCATCCGCGCCGGCTTGGTCCAACACCTCGCCGCCCGCATTGGGGCAACGATGATCGATCCACAGATCGCCTATTTGACTCATCCCGATGCGCTGTTCACCCCATTTGCGCGGTGCTGGCGGGTCGTCACGACCGTGCCGTTCAGCGAGCGCAAACTGCGCCACATCCTGCATGCCCACGGCGCGGGAGCGGTCACGGTCAAAAAGCGGGGCTCGCCGATAGACACCGATGCTCTGGCCAAACGGCTGTCGCAGCCACACGGTGTGCCAATGGTGGTAGTATTGACGCGCGTCGCTGGCGCCCACACAGCAATCGTCTGTATCGGGCCCATCGACCCGAAGGAGCCCTCCAATGGCAATGAAGCAACCGAATGAATTGACCGCGACCCAACGACGCCATGGCATGATCGTCATGATTGTCAATTCGTTCATGATGTGGGGCGGCTTTTTCATGGTGGTGCCGCTCATCTCGATCCACTATGTCGAGGCGCTCGGGTGGACCACGGCTAGCATCGGTATCGTATTGGGCATCCGCCAGCTTTTTCAGCAGGGCTTTTCCGTTGTCGGCGGCATGCTAGCAGATCGCTTTGGCGCGCGGCTGTTAATTCTGTGTGGGTTGATTGTGCGCTTTGTGGGATTTTCGGCGATGGCCTGGGCAGATTCGTTCCCACTGTTGCTCGGCAGTGCGATTTTTGCGGCATTGGGTGGCGCGATGTTCGATTCGCCCAGTTCGGCGACGATTGCCGCGCTGACGACCTCCGAAGACCGCGCCCGCTATTTTTCGATCTTGGGCATCGTGCGTAATCTCGGTATGGCCGTCGGCCCACTCATCGGCACCGCATTGCTGATTTATGATTTCGGCATCGTGGCCATTGCGGCCGGGTCGTGCTATATCATCGCCTTTATGGTAACCGTTCGCATGCTCCCCGATGTGGCGGTTGCAACCACCCAGGGCAACCTGACCTACGGCATCCGCCTGGCCCTGCACGACAAGCGCTTCATGCTCTTCAACGCATTGCTGCTGGGGTATTGGTTCTTGTGGACACAGATTACGCTGGCCATCCCACTGCGGGCAGTCGCCCTTGCTGGCACCGACAGTGCAGTGAGTTGGGTG
>JBFYTT010000172.1:0-12211 GCA_041300425.1 Roseiflexaceae bacterium | reverse complement strand
AGCCATCAATGCATACGAGGCAGGGTTGCCGCTCGACGTCGCCCATGTCCGCGCCCAGACACTCATTCACCCGCGCTGTGGGACCAGCTTTTTGCTCGTCGTCGTGGTGCTGAGTATGCCGTTTTTTGCACTCTTTGCGGACGCGACACTCCTCATCAAAGTCATCTCACGCATTCTGCTCGTGCCCGTCATCGCCGGGTTGTCGTTCGAACTGTTGCGTGTGACTGCCGCCAACTATCACCGCGCCTGGGTGCGCTGGCTGATAGCGCCGTCGCTGGCACTCCAAAACCTCACCACCCGTGAGCCCGACGACGACATGTGTGCAGTGGCTATCGCCGCATTACTGCCGGTCTTGGCTGCCGATGATGCACTCCCCGATGCCTACGACGCAGACCTTGGGATGGGTATCGGTGCCCCGACTGCGGGCTTCAAGATGCCATCGCCCACAGCGAGCACATGATTGCAACGACCCTCATCCAATGGTTCAGCGAAGCGGGTCGTGCGTTGCCCTGGCGGCAGACGCGTGACCCGTACCGCATTCTCGTCTCAGAGGTGATGCTCCAGCAGACCCAAGTCGAGCGGGTCGTCCCCAAATATCATGCGTTCCTCGCACAGTTCCCCGATATCGACACCCTCGCCGACGCACCCACCAGCGCCATCATCACTGCCTGGCAGGGATTGGGCTACAATCGCCGTGCCTTATACCTCCAAAAGACCGCCCAGACGGTACGCAACCAGTATGCCGGCATGTTCCCCCGCGACGTCGCGGTTCTGCGCACATTGCCAGGACTCGGCCCCTACACCGCTGGGGCTATTGCTTGCTTTGCGTATGAGCAGGATGTCGCCTTTATGGACGTCAACATCCGCCGCGTCGCTGTGCGCTTGTGGAGTGACCCACAGGCCACTATCCCCGCCGACCAGGCACTCGTGACGACGTTGGCTGCCCACATCCCCGCAGGCCAGGGGTGGGCATTCAACCAGGCCATCATGGAGCTCGGGGCAACAATCTGCACCGCCAAAACGCCGCAGTGCCCACGCTGTCCGGTCCGTGCAGCATGCGCCGACTACGCCGGACGTCGGGCTGCCGACGAGCAGTTACAACCCATACCGGTGCGCGTCCTCAAAAAAGTCGCCGAAAAACCAGCCCAGCCGTTCATCGGCTCGAACCGCTACTTCCGCGGCCGGATCATTGACCTCTTGCGCGTCGTCCCCGTCAACGGTGGGATGCCCCAATCCGCGCTCCACGCCGCCGTCGTCGCCCTCGGCGAACCAATCGACCCAGCTGCATTCGACAGCATTGTCACCAAGTTAGCCTCGGATGGCTTGGTGGTGCGTGATGGCGAGCATGTTCAGTTGCCACAATAGGCGTCAGTTATCAGTTATCAGTTATCAGTTATCAGTTATCAGTTATCAGTTATCAGAGGGCAGAGGGCAGGATTCAGTTTCTTCCACACCACATGCAGTCATCTCCGTTCCTAACGCAACCTCTCATAAGAACCAGCAACTTCAAATACCTACTAACTGACACCTACTACCTACTAACTGACACCTACTAACTACTAACTGATCACTAATTAGTTCATCTTCCCAACGCGACATAGCTCGATTCGATGCCCAATGTTTCTTCAGTACTGAGGGCAAAAGTCACAGAGTGGTCATAGTCAGGACTCTTAGCACCTTGCAAAGCAACGCCGTTTTCGCGCAAAATGATCCGGTTATTTGCAACCACCACCACACCCAAATTCATATCATAGTGGGCTGCGGTCAGCGCCGCCATGAACATACCATCGCTATTGGTGGTTGTACGCGCGAGTGCGGCATCGACTTCGTCCTCTGAGAGGTCATTGACGTCGTACTCCGGCGCAAAGAAGTATACCGTTGCATCCTCGAGATTGAACATCTGACTATTGCGTGGGAACAATGATAGTCGCCCGTGTATCCATGCAGTAGGGTACAGACGAACTTCACGCTGCAATACAACCGGAGGTGCATCGTCACAGCCGGGTTTGGGGTTTTTGACTGCCTCGTTTATCAGCTCCTGCGCCTCGCTCACCGCAACGGCATAGTTGAGTGTGCCCGGTGTCCCCAGCGAATCAGCCACACCATAAAACGGCACACCAATCAATTCGTTTTTGGTGTTGATGAGTGCCCCACCAGATATCCCGTGGCCCATGATCGTCGTCGTCTTGATTGCAACATGCGTGCCATTTGCTTCGACCATCCCCTGGCCAAACAGACTCAATCCAGCAATTTTGCCATCGGTCACCGTCAACGTGGACTGTCCAAAGCCGGGATACCCAACTGCACGGATTGCATCTTCAATTGCTGGTTTGGCCACATTCATAGTCAATGCAGGCAATGTAAGGCACGCCTCCGGCGATGCTCCTGTTTTCGTGCGTACAATTTGCAGAACCGCCAAATCCGCATCTGCATCGCCCGCTACCACGTGCGCATAGTAGCTCAACATCGGCGGTGTGGCGTAGTCCTTGGTCAGATAGACTTCGAGGATTTTGTCTGGATTGATGTATTGTTTTGTTTTTGTATCCGCTACACAATGGTAATTCGTCAAAATGATGCCACGGGGATTTACAATCGTGCCCGTACACGAGCCGACACTCAGATACTGATCGTCCAAAACCCCCAACCTGACCACACTCGGGGCAATATCGGTCACCGACGCAAAATCGCCGGTCGCATAAGGGAGTTCGGCTTCTGTCTCCGCACAGCCTGCCAGCGTTACCAATATGACGAGTGGCAGCAGCAGCCTGCGCACCATGTGATTAGCGGTTTGTCGTATAGCCATCGAGCACCTCCTCAAACCCATCATCTGCCTGCCACAATGCGCTACTCACCTGGGCACTCATTGCATGGTGCCGTGCCGGCGTACGCACAGGCCAGGTGCGATTGCTCAGCAACGCCCAACAATAGCCGCGTACCGGCACAATCGCAACCACCGGCCCCGTAAACCCCGTGTGCGCTGCCGTTGCATCGACCGCCGCCCCCATAAACGTCTCACGCGCGACCATCCACCCCAATCCACAGCCCAACTGTCCCGCGGGACTCTGGTTCGTGACCGCAGTTTGTGCCAACGCGCGCGGGATCCCCCACGGCGACGTCCCGTTCAGGGTCGCGAGCCAGCCCTGCCCGAAGCGGATGGCGTCTCCGACTGGCCCAAAGAGCCCCGCATGCCCGCTGATCCCACCCAACACGGCGGTGCTTTCGTCGTGGACCATCCCGTGCACCACGCCGCGGATCGGGTCGCGTTCGGTGGGCGGGATCTGCGGCCACAAAGTCATGGGCGGGTTGAACTGCGTGTGCAGCATCTGTGCCGGTTCGAGCACCAACGCCCGCAGTGCATCGGCCAATGCCAGTCCCGTGACCGCGCAGACGACCAGCCCCAACAACAACGAGTTCACGTTGGCATAGGCCACCTGCGTACCCGGTGGGCTGCTGGGAAGCGTGGCCAAAACCGTCTGCCACAGCGCATCTGCTCCCTGCTGCGCAACCGTCGACAAACGCACATCGAGGCCCGCGGTATGGGTCAACAGATGCGCGATCGTTACCGCAGTCGCCCGCGTCGGCACATACCGGGCAACGGGATCCTGCAGTGCCATACGCCCCGTGGCAATCAGGTGGAGTGCAGCAGTCGCACAGACGATTTTGGTGAGCGACGCCCAGTCGTACTGTGTCTCGATGGTCACCGCAGGGGTTTTCGCGTCGTATTGGTGAAAGCCATAGGCGCGCTGTCGCACCGACCCATCCGGCATGCCCACGGCATGCACTGCACCGGGAAAGACTCCCTGCGCGACCCCGGCGGTCATCATCGTTGCTATCGCAGCACGAGCCATCATGGTGTCGGCGCACACGCCGGTCGCGCCGTCAACCACCCACCGGCACTGACATTCACCCCGTTTGCCTCACCGGTACCGGTCGGGTTATTTTTGGGGTGGTACGGCCCAGTGGCGGCATTCCACCAATTGGTGCGTGCGTCCAACCCGACATTACTGACGACGACACGCGGCGGTCCGTATACGACACGGTGCCCCGAAAAGACACTCTGGCGCACGGTCAAACCAATCCCGGGCACCGATGGACCAGCGCTGTCGATACGCAAGGCGGTATCACCACCGTGGAACGTGGTGCACTGCACTGATCCCGTCATCGTCCCACCATTCAGCAAGACTACATTGGTCCCGCTCGCCCCGACGAGATTTGCACCGGTCATGTCGAACTGTAGCTGCGACAGTGCACCCGTCTGATCGACTGCTATCTGCGTTCCGCTCCCACCACTGTTGGGGCCGATCCGGCTCGCCTCGACGAGGATACTGCCGTTTGCCGTGTAGGTCGTATCGATCATCGCTCCAAAGGCTACATCGTTGTCCCGGAGTGTGCTCTTTTGGAGCGAAAACACCGCATCGGTGAGACGAATATGGCCACGGTTGTTTTTGAGTTCACTATCTGCGATGCGCAGCGTCCCGATCTCGACCGACACCAACGTACCCTCCGCGCCACCGTTCGTGATAACGCTGTCATTGACCGTCATCACCCCGTCTTCGCGCACATACACCCCGCCCCACGGTTGTGCGCTTTCGTTGGAACCTGTCAGATAGACGGGTTGCGCATTGGTCCCGTTCAAACGGAGCGTACCATCGACATATATCGACACACCAGCCGACATTTTGATGGTCGTATTGGGCTCGACGATGAGTTGTGAACCTGCAGGGATCAATATATCCTTGGTCACCGCACGCAACCCGCTCCACGACACCGAGCCACTAATCACATCCATCGGCGGAACCGTAGCGGTCGGTACGACGGTCGGCTCGGCAGTTGCATCAATAATGACTTGTTCTGTCGCGACAATCGCAGGCGTCACCGTTGCTTCATCAAAGAACGAATCAGGGATTGGGGTGGGTTCCGCGTATGATTCGTCTGGGTCTTCCTTCGGATCCGTGGATTCATCATCAGGCGTCGGATTGTAGTCTTGTTCTGCGGGCATCGTTGCTTCGGTACTATCGGCAGGTGGAATAACTTCAGTCGCCCAGACTTCTTGTGTCGGTTCGACGTATTCCATCGTCGCGGTGGGGACTTCTTCTGCTTCTTCGAGCGGGATTTCGTCTTCGTAGCCTGCAGGTGTCAACAGCAAATAATCCGTATTGATCCGCGGTCGCATGCCAATAGGCGTCGCCGTCGGCGCAGGATCTGCTGGTTGCTCGGCATCATCAGATGGGATATTACCCTCCGTCGTCGGAACAAGCGCACCATCACCCTCTGTAGTGGGCAATACCGTCCCTTCGGCAGGGGTCGGCAGCGGTGTGCCTGCAGACGTATCGGGCAACGCTGGTGTTGCAGTGCCGTCGGTTGTAGCGACGGTAGACGGCGCCCAATCGATCCCACGAATCCCAAAAAACGCAGCAGCAGCCAAGACTGCAACCACGGCTCCTGCGAGCAATATTTTGTCGATGAGACTATCATTCATCGCGCGTGCCTTTGAGTCATTCACAAAAAATTACAATATCTCTAGTGTACCATATGCCGTTTCTCCCCCTTCTCATCCCTCTTGACAAAGTCGAACTTTTGTTCTAAAATCCTCCTATGTCAGACACCACCCTGACAGAACCGTCCACAAATACGAGAGCGCCCACGGGCAGCCAAACAGGAGCACGAGCATGGCAAAAGCAACATCCGACAAAACAGCCGCACAAGCCGCCCAGGCAGGCGCACTGGCCAACAGTTCCGAAAAGGAAAAAGCGTTGGCAACGGCGATGAGTCAAATAGACCGCAAATACGGCAAAGGGTCCATCATGAAGATGGGCGAAGGCAGCAACAAACTGACCATCGACGTCATCCCAACGGGCTCTATCGCACTCGACATCGCCCTCGGTGCCGGTGGCGTTCCCCGCGGTCGTGTCGTCGAGATATATGGACCAGAGTCGAGCGGCAAAACCACCTTGGCACAGCACATCGTCGCCGAAGCCCAACGCATGGGTGGTACTGCGGCATTCATCGACGCCGAACATGCATTCGACCCCGCCTATGCAGCCCGTTGCGGAGTCAACATCGATGCATTGCTGGTGTCACAACCCGATTTCGGTGAGCAAGCCCTCGAAATCTGCGAAACCCTGGTGCGTTCCAACGCCGTCGACGTCATCATCATCGACTCGGTGGCCGCACTCGTCCCCCGTGCCGAAATCGAAGGCGATATGGGCGACTCCCTGCCTGGCTTGCAGGCCCGCCTGATGAGCCAAGCACTGCGTAAGCTCTCAGGCGCCATCAGCAAATCCAAGACCGTGGTCATCTTCCTCAATCAATTGCGTATGAAGATCGGCGTGATGTTCGGCTCGCCCGAGACGACCACCGGCGGTCAAGCGCTCAAATTCTACGCATCGGTCCGGCTCGACATCCGCCGCATCGAGACCCTCAAGAGTGGCACTGACCCCATCGGGAGCCGCGTGCGGGTCAAAGTCGTCAAAAACAAAATCGCACCGCCGTTCCGCCAAGCCGAATTCGACATCATGGCCAACGAAGGCATCTCCCGCGCGGGGAGCATCCTCGACATGGCTACCGAGATGGAGTTGGTCCGCAAGAGCGGTGCGTGGTTCTATCTCGGCGAAGACCGGCTCGGTCAAGGCCGCGAGAACGCCAAACAGTTCCTCGCCGAAAACCCACACCTCCTCGACGAGGTCGAACGCCAGATCAAAGCCCTCGCAATGGACCGTGGCACCATGGGCGTCGCCAAGGCCGCCCCCACTGCAGAAGACGGCGATGCATTCTTCGAAGAAGAATAACTCCGTCCCGCAGCCGGGCACGGTCACCGCTATCCGGGCACAAGTGCGCCAGAGTCAACGGGTGTCGATTGCCATCGATGGAGAATTCGCCATCGGCGTATCGCTCGACACCCTGGCTCACGAAGGCATCTTCGTGGGCCAGCATCTTGACCAGCAGCACATCGACCGCCTCGTCGCCAGCGATACCTACGACCGGGCCAAACAATCTGCCCTGCGCCTGCTCGAAATCCGGCCACGGAGCCTCCGCGAACTCACCGATCGCCTGCGCCAAAAAGCATACGACGCCACAACCATCAGCGCGGTCTGTGCACGCCTCAGCGAGGCAGGCCTTATCGATGATCATGCGTTTGCGACCTACCTTGTCGAACAACGCCTGCGCACCGCGAGCCGCGGCAGCGGGGCTATTCAACGCGATTTGTACAAACACGGCATCACCAAAGACGCTATCGCATCCCTTTCGCAACAACACGACATCGGTGCATCCGACGCCGATCACGCACTCCTCTACGCGCGCAAACTCGCCAATCGCCTGCGTGGCCTCGACAAAGCAACCTACACACGGCGCCTCAGTGGGGTGCTGCTCCGGCGTGGCTATCCCATGAGCGCAGTGCGCGTAGCCATCCAAACGTGCTGGGCAGAACGCACCGAGTCCAACGAATCTCCACTCGATTCTGAACCCGAAGACCGCTAACCGGTTTGCGTCTACCACAAATCTCCGTCACAATAGACCAATACATCATTTGTTGGAGCGCATCATGCCAGATATTCAATTCCTTGGCCACGCATGCTTTCGAATCCGCGGGCGCGACGGCGTGGTACTGATGGACCCCGTTGATCGCACCAGCGGCTACGACATCGGCAAACCCACTGCCTCGATTGTGACGGTCAGCCACCCCCATGACGACCACAACAACACCAGCGTGGTCAAGCCCCTCAAAGAGTCTCTCAACATCTTTACCGGCCCCGGTGAATACGAAGTGGGCGGTATCTTGGTGACCGGCGTGCGTACCTATCACGACAAAAAGAAGGGTGCCGAGTTCGGCAATAATACCGTTTTTGTCGCACACATCGACGATGTCGCCTTTGCCCATCTCGGTGATTTGGCACACGAGCTCACCGCCGCCCAAGTCGAAGAAATCGGCGATATCGATGTACTCTTTCTCCCCGTCGGCGGCAACGAATCGCTCAACGCAAACGATGCGTCTGCAGTGATTGCCCAACTCGAGCCACGGATTGTGATCCCAATGCACTACGCCGGCGAACAAGCGGTGATGGATAATCCGCTTGATAGCATCGACCGCTTTCTCCAGGCACACAGCATCAAAGAACCGGTGTTCGAGGACAAACTCACCATCACCGCTGCCACCCTCCCGCCCGCTGGCGGCTCGGCCAAAATCGTCCTCCTCAAACCCACAGCAAGTGCGTGATATTCGAACGATTATGTTAGAATAGAACGACCGCACATGCACGGTCAGATGAACGTACATTCGAGGGGAAGTCAGCTTCCCCTCGGTTCTTTATGTACAGGCGAGAGGAGCGCCACAACAACATGACCAAATACATCTTCGTGACCGGTGGCGTCGCTTCGTCTGTCGGCAAAGGCATCACCGTCGCATCGATTGGGCGACTCCTAAAGAGCCGTGGCATCAAGGTATCGGTTCAGAAACTCGACCCCTATATCAATGTAGACCCAGGTACCATGTCACCATATCAACATGGCGAGGTATTCGTCACCGACGACGGTGCCGAAACAGACCTCGACCTTGGGCACTATGAACGATTCATCGACGAAAATCTTACCCGTGCAAGCAATGTAACCACCGGCCAAATCTACTCCTCTGTCATCCAAAAAGAGCGTCGTGGTGACTATCTCGGCGGGACGATTCAAGTCATCCCACACATCACCAACGAAATCAAAAGTCATATTTTTGCGGTCACACGCCAAACCAATGCCGATATCGTCATTGTCGAAATCGGTGGAACCGTCGGCGACATCGAAGGACTCCCCTACCTCGAAGCAATTCGGCAAATGCGCAAAGACGCTGGCCGCGAGAATGTTCTCTACATTCACGTCACCCTCCTGCCGCACATCGGCGCAACCGGTGAAGTCAAGACCAAACCGACACAACACTCGGTCATGGAGCTTCGCCGCGTCGGTATCACCGCCGATGTCATCTGCTGCCGCGCCGACCACCACATCACCGACGAAATCCGCGACAAAATTGCTTCGTTTGCCGATGTCGAACGCGAAGCCGTTATCCCGCTCGAAACCTGCAGCACCATCTATGCGGTACCGCTCATGCTCGAAGGATACGGCCTTGGTGACTTCATCATGAAGCGCTTTGGGCTCGGTTCCATTACACCCGATTTGCAGAGTTGGAATAAACTCGTCGAACGGATTAATTCACCCAAAACAAGCATCTCCATTGCCCTCGTCGGCAAATACGTCGAACTCCACGACGCGTATCTGAGTGTCATCGAAGCACTCGGACATGCGGGCATCCATCACCAGACCAAAGTCGATGTGCGCTGGATCTCGTCCGAAAAACTCAATCGCGAGAACATCGACGAACAACTCAATGGCGTCAGTGGAATTCTGGTACCTGGCGGGTTCGGTGACCGCGGCATCGAAGGCAAAATCCTCGCTGCAGACTACGCACGGACACGCAATATCCCCTACTTTGGCCTTTGTCTCGGTATGCAATGCGCCACCATCGCCTTTGCGCGCCATGTACTGGGCGATCCCGATGCCAACAGCACCGAGTTCAATCCACACACCAGCACCCCGATTATCGACTTTATGATCGATCAACTCACCATCACCGAAAAGGGTGGAACGATGCGTCTCGGTGCATACCCCTGTGTCCTCACCGAAGGCAGTCGTACACGCATAGCCTACGGCGAAAACGAAGTGTCGGAACGTCATCGACATCGCTTTGAGTTCAACAACAAATACCGCAAACAACTCGAAGACGCCGGCATGATTATTAGCGGTCAGTCACCAGACAAACGCTTGGTCGAAATAATCGAGTTACGCGATCATCCGTGGTTTGTCGGTACGCAGTTCCACCCCGAGCTTTTGTCACGCCCTACTCGCCCGCACCCGCTCTTTCAGAGCTTTGTCGGCGCTGCCCTCAAACACGAACACTAAATCTCCTTAACTTCGACAAAAGCAACCCCACGGCAGGTGCCGTGGGGTTGCTTTTATTCTCGTATGCCATTGCGCTGTGGCGCTGGGATCTACTCGAGATAATCTTTGAGGTGCTGCCCGATATCAGTTGTCCGCAAGCGACGCAGTGCTTCTGACTCAATTTGTCGGGCTCGTTCGCGCGTCATCCCCAACACCTGGCCTACCTCTTCGAGCGTGCGTCGTCGGCCATCTGCAAGGCCATAGCGCATGTCGATGATACGGCGCTCACGATCGGTCAGTTTATTCAGGGCAGTAACCAAATCCTGGCGGAGCATCTGACGTGCAGCCCACTCACCAGGGCTCTGCATGATGTCGTCTTCGAGGAACTCACCAAGGGTATGTTCGTTGTCATCACCAACAGGTGTCTCGAGCGAGATCGGCTGTCGTGCTGACTCGAGGATGTGCACTACACGTTCGACCGGCATTTCGAGTGCTTTGGCTATTTCTTCGGGTGATGGATTGCGCTCGAGTGTCTGCGACAACCGATCGACCACGCGCTTCACCTGACTGAACGACTCGCCCATGTGTACGGGCAAACGGATCGTGCGCCCCTGCTCTGCAATGGCCCGTGTGACCGCCTGACGAATCCACCAGGTCGCATAGGTCGAGAACCGATTGCCCTTCCAGCAGTCGAACTTCTCGACGGCCCGCATCAACCCAATATTGCCCTCTTGGATCAGGTCCAACAGCGACAACCCGCGGCCAACATATTTTTTGGCAATACTGACGACCAACCGCAGGTTCGCCTCGGTCAGCTCCTCGCGCGCCGTGGTCCCCGACTGCTCGGCATTGCGGAACGTGCTACGCAACAATATCGCCGACGAAAACACGTTGTCAGATTCAATCAGCGCGTCGCGTTCGACCATCGTAATCACGGACAATGGCAACAATTGCCATGCAATTGCAACCGTTTTGACATGTGTGTCGAATGCATCGGTCAATTCACGCAGATGATCGGGGTCGTTGAGGCGTGTGTCATCACCCGCACGTGCACGCACAAACGCCTCGCGCCGCCGGAAATACTCGGCACGCATACCTGCACTGAGCGTATAGAACGTTTCGATGGCGACCGACACGGACCATACAGCTTGGATTTCGCGGTCCACAAGTTCATGCAAGAACCCCATGGCAACACGCATCGTTGGCAATGCACCCAGCAATGACATCAGCATGGTGGTCGCAGCTTCGTACATTTGCTCATCACGATCGGTCGCGATGAGCGACTTTTTTGCGTGCTCGAGGAACAGCAATACTTCGATACGGCGGGCGAGTTCGATTTCGCGCCGTGAATTCAAGAGTGCGGTGCGTCCAATCGCCTGCAAGTAATATTGGACCGCATCAGGGAGTGCGCCAACAGACAAATCAGATTCGACGATTTCGGGTTCGTGAACATTTGATCCGACGTCATCATCTAGCGCGATGCCGGCACTCAGAAGGGTCATTACATCAATTCCTTTATTCTGGCTCTCGCCTTGCCTGAACGAACGCTATTTGGCCACCACATACCATCATCCGATTACGGGCGATATGAAGGCGGCGTACCGAGTCGGTTCGCCGCACGAAATCACATTCATCGTCGTAGCACGAAACAAATCCGCATTTGTTATCGCAGTGTAAAAGGCAGTATAAATCAGGTCCCAAAAAACTGTCAAGTTTGGTTGCCGCTTCCCGACGGCAGACATTCTCATGCGCGGGAGTCGCCCACCACCCCATCCTGCACCTGCCTAGGACGTAACATCCACAACGATACAAGAGCCATGGATCCGCACGCAACATCAAACTGTCATCTGCTGTGCGTGCACGAGGCATACGACACAAAAACTCCCACTCGCAGGAGTGGGAGTTTTGTATACGTTGGGAGTATTTTGGTCGGGGCGGAGAGATTTGAACTCGCGACCTCTCGGTCCCAAACCGAGCGCTCTACCAGGCTGAGCCACGCCCCGACAACACTCTCATCTTACACTGCCGGAGTATGGTTTGTCAAAACGAGTTTCATACTCATCCAAAACACCCGCTTTCTCACAGCCAGGCGAGCAGTGCTACAATGCAACTTACGCTTTGAGTGCGAGGATTCCATGTTGTATCCATTGTTGCGGTCTGCATTATTCAAACTCGACCCCGAAGCCGCGCATGAGCGGACGGTACGCACCCTCAATGCTGCGCTGGCGATCCCAGGGATGGCTGCACTCATCAAAAGCATGTACCGCCCCGCGACACGTGGCATGCAGACGAC
>JBFYTT010000150.1:0-4515 GCA_041300425.1 Roseiflexaceae bacterium | reverse complement strand
TGCCATCAGCCAGGGCCAGATTTTGCAGGGCAAAGTCAGCGGACATTCACCGTTCGGCGTCTTTGTCAACATCGGCGTCGGTCGTGACGGTCTGGTACACAGCAGCGAGATCCCCGGCGGCAAAAAGCCCGAGATCGGCACCGAGCTGCAGGTACGTGTGCTCAACGTCGACACGGCCAACAACCGCATCAGCCTGAGCGCCTACCTCGAAGACCGCCCTGCCAGCGAGCGCCCCGACCGTGCTGCCCGTCAGCCACGTGAGGATCGACCCGCCGGTGAGCGCCGCCCGAAGCGCGACGACAACCGCAAACCCGAGACCTACACCTCGGCCTCGAGCGCCGAAGCCGGCTTCGAGGGCGACGCAACCTTGGCCGACTTGGCTGCCCGCTTCGGCGCCGAGACGCGCGACAAGTCCAACCGCACCGGTGGTTCTCGTGGCGGCACTGCGTTGCCCAGCGACGTCATCAAGCGCACACTCAACGTCGAATAATACCGTTCACCACCCCGCCTGCACCGCTGGTGTAGGCGGGGATTGCGCGACGATGACAAGCAGGCAGCCACGGCTCGTCTATTTGACACACGCGCACCCGCACCGGTATAATGGCATATTGTATTGACCGTGTTGCGACCAACACAACGTAACATCATGTGGCCTATTATGGCTATTGAAGGGGTTGGATAATGCCCAAACGTACATGGCAACCAAAGCGTATTCCACGCCGCCGCAAGCACGGCTTTTTGGAGCGGATGAAAACCAAGGACGGTCGTGCCGTATTGAAGCGCCGCCGGTTGTCCGGTCGCTGGCGATTGACGGTGAGCGACGAGCGGCGAGCAGTACAGCGGACCAGCCGCTAAGTATCGTAGAGAGAGCGGGCTGAACGATGAAACGGCAGTATCGCTTGCGTCGACCAGCGCACTTCCAACGAGTGCGCACCCATGGCAATCACCATGACGATGCAAGACTGTCTATCAGCGTTGCGCCCGCTCGTCAACGTACCGCACGATGCGGCATAGTGGTCGCTCGCCGTCATGGTGGAGCGGTCATTCGCAATCGTATTAAGCGACGGGTGCGCGAGGCGATCCGCCTTCAGTTTCAATATATCCGTGGGAATGTGGACATTGTCTTTATTGCACGCTCACGTTCGCTGTTGTTGACCCCTTTCCCGAAACTCCTTGAACTTGTTGCTACTCTTCTGCGGCGTGCCGGTGCATACACCCCAACCGAGGTCACGCCCACGCACTAAAAGGTGACTCCCATGGCATTATGGACCTCGCTTGTATCGTTCCTCGAAGCAATGTTGATGACGTTCTACAGCTGGACCGGCAATGGTGGTGTGGCAGTCATCATCTTTACCATCATCGCCCGGTTGGTGCTGCTGCCATTGACGGTGCGCCAGCTGCAGTCGAGCCGCAAGATTCAAGCCCTCCAGCCTGCCCTGCAAGAGCTCCAACGCAAACACGGCAAAGACCCTCAGCGTCTGCAACAAGAGACCATGGCACTCTACAAAGAGAACAATGCCAACCCGGTGACGGGTTGTCTGCCGATGATCTTTCAATTGCCGCTGTTCTTGGGTATTTACCAAGCGGTTTTTCATCTGACCAGCGTTGCCCCCGCCGAATACGCAGCTGCCAACATGTTGACCGTGTTGCAGAATGCCGGCAATATGGGGACCGAGATTGTCGCCACCACGCTGAATCAACCACCGCTCTCCGGTGGGTTTTTGTGGTTGATTGACCTAGGCAAAACCGACCCGTACTACATCTTGCCGGTTTTGTCGGTCATCTTCCAGCTGCTTGTTCAGTTGATGTCGACCCCACGGGTCCAAGACCCACAACAAAAGGCGATGACGCAGACGTTGCTGTTTATGCCGTTGTTGTTCGGCTACATTGGCTTTACGTTCCCTTCTGGAGCGGTGTTGTACTGGGTGGTCGGCAGTATTTTGTCGATGATTCAGCAATACGTCATCGGCGGCTGGGGATCACTCGCCAACTACCTGAAGTTTTTGCCGACCGATGCAGGCTTCTTCCCACCACCTGTGGTGGTTGGGGTGAGTCAGCACGAGGTCGAGGCGAGCCAGGCGCAATCCAAGACAACCGCAGAGTTCTGGGACGTGCTCAAGCCGCTCAATGACCCTGATCACAAGCCGACCGCAACTAAGTAGCCCCTTCGTCTTGTACCGAGGAGATGCACATGTCGAAGCAGAAGCCCTCGATCGAAATAAGCGCACGAACCGTCGCCGATGCCGTCGACCTCGCGCTTGCCCAGCTGGGTCGTGATCGCGACGAAGTCGCCATCGAGATCTTGATCAGCGGCAACGACGAAGAAGAAGCCCTCGTGCGTGTCAGTGTCGTCGACGACGAACCCAGCGAACCCGCCAGCCACGAAGATTTGGCCAAACATGCCCGACATGTGCTCGAACAGATGCTCGAACACATGGGCATCGAGGGGTTCGTATCGGCTGTCAAAACCACCGCACCTGCCCAAGACGGCGGCGTCGAAGAGACCATCACCCTGCATGTCGAAGGTGCTGACGAAGAAGCCATGGGTTTGTTGATTGGGCGCCGCGGCGACACGCTGCGATCGATCCAGTTCATGGTCAACCTGCTTTCCGGACGTACCAGTCGCAAATGGCCGCAGATTGTTGTAGACGTGGGTAACTACCGACAACGACGCCAAGAAATGCTCGAAAGCATGGCCCGGCGGATGGCCGAACGGGTACGCCAGAGCAAGACCCCACACTACTTCGAACCGATGTCGGGTGCCGATCGACGCTACATCCACCTCGCCCTACGCGACGATCCAACGGTCTATACCGAGTCCGAGGGCGAAGGCGAGACCCGCAAGATCGTTATCTTCCCCGCCAAAGCAGAGAGCTAACACGACCCCCGATACGGCACGGCGCGGTCAGGAGCACAAGCGACTGACCGCGTTGCTTTTTTAGGTGACACTATGAACCCAGACTACCTTATGCTCGGACATATAACCAGCGATCTGCTCCCGGATGGCTCTACCATCCCCGGGGGCACCTCGCTCTACGCAGCCCGCACCGCCCAGCGTCTCGGTCGCCGTCCCGGAATCGTCTCTGCCAAAGCGACACTCCCAGCTGATTGGCCCACCGACGTCCCGGTTACCACGGTCAGCCACAGCAACGCCCCTATTTTCGAGAATCGCTACACGCCCAACGGCCGCATCCAGTTCCTTCATGGCGATGCACAGCCACTGGCTGCCAGCGATATCCCAACAGCCTGGCGAGGTGCTCCCATCGTCCATTTGGGGCCGATTTTGGCCGAGACACCGCTCACCCTCGTCGACGCGTTCCCCGATGCGCTGATCGGGATGACCCCGCAGGGGATGATGCGCCGCTGGGGAGCACCGTTCCCGTGCCAAATCGAGTACATCCCCTTTGAACCAGCAGCAGCGTTGTTGCGCCGCGTCGACATCTTGGTTATGAGCATCGAAGACGTGCATGGCGACCGCTCCGTCGCCGAACGCTATGCCGAGCACTGTGGGATTGTGGCATTGACCTACGGCGCCCGCGGTGCCGACATTTTTGTGGCCGGTAACCCCATCCACATCCCCGCATTCCCCGCGGTCGAAGTCGACCCGACCGGTGCCGGTGATGTCTTTGCGGCAGCCCTGATGGTGCGTTACCACGAGACACGCGACGCCATCGTGGCAGGGTACTTTGCCGCAGTAGTCGCTGCCGCCAGCGTCGAGGGACTGGGCATCTCGGCGATCCCAGACAGAGGCACCATCGAGACGCGGGTGCAACAACACCGGAGTTAACCACGTCTCACCGTTCCCACTGCAGAATAGGTACGACATATGGGCACAGATCGCAAATCACTCTCGGGCAAGACGATGGCCGACAATCGCAATGCCTTCCACGAATACTTCATCGAACAACGCTTCACCGCCGGCATCGTGCTCAGCGGGACCGAAGTCAAATCGATCCGCGCCGGCAAGTGCCAACTGCGTGGGTCGTATGCGCGTATCGAGGACGGCGAGGCGTGGCTCTATGACGCCCACATCTCACACTACAGCCAGTCTGGGGTGGTGTTCAATCACGACCCGACACGCAAGCGCAAACTGTTGCTCAAACGGCGCGAAATCCACGAAATCTATCAGCTCATCACCCGCCGCGGCTATACGTTTGTGCCACTGCGTATTTTCTTCGACAATCAATATGTCAAAGTCGAAGTGGGCGTCGCCAAAGGCAAAAAACAACACGATAAGCGTGATGCAATCGCTGAACGCGACGTGAAGCGCGACATCGATCGCCAGATGAAGCTGAGCAATCGCTAGGGTACGACCAGCGCGATCCGACATGCACGACCAGGGAGCAATCCCTGGTTTTTGTGTGTCTGCCTCAGGTACGGCGCATACCGTAGACTAGCGGTACCGCAAACAACGAGGTATGCCATGACGCACCATCAGACCGCAATCATCCCATACGGACCGACACCCTCGGCACGGCAACAGCGCTGGCACGAACGGGAGTTTTATGGGTTCCT
>JBFYTT010000135.1:0-4512 GCA_041300425.1 Roseiflexaceae bacterium | reverse complement strand
CAAATGGCCCGCCCGCAAATGTCGACCCGTGATCACCGGCATGGATGGTGTCGGCGACCTTTTGGCGCATCATGATGGCCCCGATGGGCAATCCGCCGCCGAGGGGTTTCGCAATGGTCATGATGTCAGGCTTGGCTTCACATGGGTGGGCCCAGAGTTTGCCCGTGCGGCCAATGCCACTCTGAATCTCATCGTAGATGAGCAATGCATCGTGTTGATCGCAGAGTGCCCGGATTTTCTGCAGATATGCAGTATCAGCGACACGCAGTCCGCCTTCGCCCTGGATAGGTTCAATGACGACCGCACAGACATCGCTCGTAATCAACGATTCAAGCTGGTCGATATTGTTGTACTCACCGAAGCGTACATCGGGCATGACAGGCGCAAACGGTGCACGGTATTTTTCGCGTGCGGTAATGGCAACGGCACCCATGGTGCGACCGTGGAACGACCCGTCGAACGCGACAATCGTTGTTTTGCCTTCGCCATGACGATCCCGTGCATACCGGCGTGAGAACTTGAGGGCACCCTCCATCGCTTCGGCACCACTGTTGCTAAAGAACACGCGGTCAATGACGCAGCAACTATCGACGAGTTGCTTGGCCAGGTTGGCTGCCGATGTGTTGTGATAGAGGTTCGACAAGTGCAAGAGGCCGCCAGCATGCTGGGCAATTGCAGCCGTCACATCGGGGTCGCCGTAGCCGAGCGCATTCACGGCGATGCCTGCCACTAAGTCGAGATACCGCTGCCCCGTCGTATCGTAGAGGTAACAGCCTTCGCCGCGTTCGAACACAAAATCCGGGCGGGCATAGGTCTGCAAGATGTATTGGCGATCTGCATCGACGATTGGATTGGTCATCGGGTACTCCTATGGCAGTTATGAAGCTGATGTATTGATTTCGATCCGTGCGAGTTGTTCGAGTGCTTTGACGAGCGCATGATTGCCTTCGTGGCCGAGCCCGGCTCGCTGCAATGTCCGATACAGTTGGAAGATAAGCGCAGTACCTGGCAATGGAACACCCACCTCGTCGGCTGCCTCGAGCACCAAGCGCAAATCTTTCTGTTGCAAGTCAATGGTGAACCCCGGGCGCCAGTCACGGTTGAGGATCTGTGGCCCGCGGTTGGACAACATCCAACTGCCTGCTGCGCCACCACTCACTGCAGTAAGCGCCTTGGAGACATCGACACCGCCCGCTTGCGCAAACAATAATGCCTCACTCATGGCAAGAGCATTGCCCACGACAAGGATCTGGTTAACCAGTTTGACGGTCTGTCCGGCACCTTGGGCACCGACGTGGACGATGTTTTTGCCCATAGACTGAAAGACCGGCAGCGCACGTTCGAAATCCGTTGCCGTTCCGCCCACCATGATGCTCAAGGTCCCCTTGGCAGCACCTTCGCTCCCACCGCTAATCGGCGCGTCGAGCAGTGATCCACCGCGTGCGCTGATTTTGGTCGCGAGTTCGATGGTTGCCTGCGGACTAATCGTGCTCATGTCAATGACTAGCGTGCCTGGGCGCATCCCCGCGATGACCCCGTCGGGGCCGTCGATCACGGCAATGACATCGGGGGTGTCACTCACACAGGTGATGACGATGTCGCATCGCGAAGCCAATTCAGCAGGACTGCTGGTCGCAATCGCACCGCTGTCGGCAATCTCGGTCATGCGGGCTGCAGTACGGTTGTAGACATACAGCGGGAACCCCGCAGCACGCAGATTGCGTGCCATGCCGCGACCCATGATGCCCAATCCAATGAACCCAACGGTCATGTGTGTCATGTGGTTCTCGTTCGTTACAATGTATGCAAATAATACCATAGTCGCTCTCGTTCGCACGAAATCACGCAGACCGAACCGTCGTATGATGCACGTAATGAAAAATTCGCATTCTGACGTCATTCGCACTGTCGGTCGCTTTCTTCGTTGGTGTTGCATCGTCGTGTTGTGTGCAATGCCGTCGACGCTCCATGCCGCCACTCCTCCCCGAGATCAACTCACGGTCATGAGTCGCAATCTGTACCTCGGTGCAGATGTGTATGCGGCGGCGCAGTTGTTGCCAGATCTTCAAGCAGCGTCGCAGTTCATCTGGGATCACGGGCAACAGACATCGTTTGTTGCCCGTGCTGACGCCTTCGCCGATGAGATCATGCGTACACGCCCGGACGTGATTGGCCTCCAAGAAGCAGCCACCTGGTACTGTCGTGATGCCTACGCACGGAGGGCACAGGTCGTCTCTGACTACACCCAGCTTTTGATTGATGCCCTTGCCCGACGCGGGGTTGCATATATGGTGGCGCATGCCCCCAATGCATTACCAGCGCACCGTACGGGATTTTCTCTCCCTACCGTGCCATACGTCACAACAGTGCACGATACGACGATATTCCCCACGTTGTTTGGAACCGATACCGCTTCGTGTGGTTTCGCTGTTTCGGATGTGTTGCTGGTGCATGCGACCCGTGCAGGTGATGTGTATCGTTCTGGTGCGAGTGATTTTGTCTTTGATTACACCCTCGTGCCAGGAATACTCGACATGAACCGCGGGTATGCATGGCTCGATATGCATGTCGGTGAGCAAACCGTGCGGATCGTATCAACCCATGTCGAGGCTTTTTTCTATGATAATCTGCAGCCTTACTCGATACGTCAGACCAAGCAACTCATCCATGATTTGCAGAGCACGACGAGCGCATTGATTGTGTTGGGCGATTTCAATAATGACCCGCACGACCCCATTCCTCGCGGCCAACTCAATACGGGTGCGCGTCTGACCGCTTCTGCTGCCTGCCCTGCACAACCGGTCATACTCACCAGTGCGACCGCAGATGATACATGCAATACCTACTGGATGATGCGTCATGCGGGGTATATCGACGTCGGTCCCGAATCCATGGTCGGTGCGCATGCGACCTGGGGATACAGTGCAGACCTCGCTGGGCCGGCAATAGATCGTGTGCTCGAGAGTACATTCCACGACACGGCCCTTGGGTTAACGGCCCGACTCGACTACATTTTTGTGCGTAACGGCGCTACCGCTGTCACGGCAGATATCATCGGCAACGAATGGCCACACCACGGGTGGCCGTGCGCGATGGCGAGTCAGCAGCAGAACGCACAAGGCACAGCGTTGTTATTGGGATTGCCCTATGACGAAGCGCACGGCTGCGCACCGTCTGACCACGCAGGAGTCGTCGCAACCATTCGCATCCATGATTCTCCTACCCAACTCACCGTTCCACCGTTTCGTGTCGCCCACATCTACGCGTATCTCGTTGGATTCTTAGGGAGCGTCGGGTTGCTGTGGTGGGCTGTGCGCCGCCGCAGACAGCAGCGACGGATAAGGCCGTGGCGCAGACACCCGCATCAGGTGCATAATCCTGCATGATATGATAGCGAGAGATTCGAAGTGGCATCAAAAGGAGTCGTCATGACTAAGTCTGCATTGTTTGTTTGGGGCGGCTGGGATGGGCACGAGCCCAAACAATGTGTCGATATATTTGCACCCTATTTGATCCAAAATGGCTACGACGTAACCATCTCAGATACGCTCGATGCATATCTCGATGCAGAAAAGATGGCTTCGTATAACGTCATCACACAGGTCTTTACGATGTCGACCATCACCCGCGAACAAGAAGCAGGCTTGCTAAAGGCCATTGCCGGTGGTGTGGGTTATGCCGGCTGGCATGGCGGTATGGCCGATGCGTTCCGCAACAATACCGAGTACCAATTCATGGTGGGTGGCCAGTGGGTCGCACATCCCGGCAACATCATCGACTATACAGTCAACATCAGCCAGCCGGCTGATCCGTTGGTCGCCGGTTTGGCGTCGTTCCAGATGCACTCCGAGCAGTACTACATGCACACCGATCCCGGCAACGAAGTGCTCGCGACGACGACGTTTGACGGCACGCACTGCGAGTGGGTCAAGGGTACAGTCATGCCGGTCGTTTGGAAGCGCCGCTGGGGCAAAGGGCGCGTGTTCTATACGTCATTGGGTCACGTCGCCAAAGACTTCGACGTCGTCGAGGCACGCACCATTATGCAGCGTGGGTTGCTGTGGGCCTCGACCGCCGAAGGCTGGCGCTGGTGAGTATCCCTGCACAGATGCAGGCGGTGATTGCACCGACCGCGCACGTCAGTGATATGTACGTGGGGTCGGTGCCGACCCCACAACCTGGCCCGGGCGAGGTCTTGGTACGTGTCCATGCGGCTGCATTGAACCGTGCGGACCTGTTGCAACGTCGTGGTTTGTATCCCCCGCCTGCTGGCGCATCGGATATCCTGGGCCTCGAAGTAGCCGGTACGGTGGCGGCTGCACAGGGTACATGGACTGTTGGTCAACGTGTCATGGCGGTGGTAACCGGCGGCGGTTACGGCGATTATGTGGTTGTGCCCACTGCAGAACTCATGCCAATCCCTGATCACCTGAGCGATGCTGCTGCCGCTGCCATCCCCGAAGCGTTTTTGACTGCGTGGCTGAACCTCATCACGCTGGCTGCACTCCAACC
>JBFYTT010000134.1:0-4119 GCA_041300425.1 Roseiflexaceae bacterium | reverse complement strand
ACCGATGGCGATGTCGCCTTGCGAGTTGCGGCTGGCGTTAGGGTGATCGGTGGCGAAGGTCACATCCACCGCGATGGCCACATGTGGGTCATACGAAAAAGCCGATGTGCGCGCTCCGGCGAAGGTGATTTCTTCTTGGGCGGTTGCACCCGCTGCAACACTCGCATGCGGACGGTCCGCAGCCAACAGACGCAGTGCTTCGAGCACCACAAACGCACCGATGCGATTGTCGACGCCACGACCGATGATCCGGCCATTGGCCAAAACCAGCGGATCGGCGTCGATGACCGCTGACGCACCGACACGCACCAACGCATTTGCATCGGCCAGCGAAGTTGCCCCGATGTCGATCCACAAATCTACGATTTTCGAGACCTTGCTGCGGTCATCGGGGGTCATCAGGTGGATGGGCTTTTTGCCGATGACTCCACGCACGACGCCGTTTCGGCCGAGGATGCGGATGCGCTGACCGACCAACACCTGGCTGTCCCAGCCACCGATGGGTTGGAAGTAGCAGAATCCCTTGTCGTCGATGTGCGAAATCATCAAACCGATTTCGTCGATGTGCCCCGCCAACAAGACGCGCGGCTCGCCGCCATCGACCGTCGCATACGAGCTCCCGAGCACATCACCCCAGACCCGATCTGCGAAGCTTTGGGCTTCATGCCGCCAGACGCGCGCGGCCGCTATCTCGTCACCCGAGGGGCTCGTGGTCCCCAACAACCGCATTAAACAATCACGTGCGCTGTCACTCATGGTTTTGCCTTTCTGTAGCGAATGCAGACATTATCCACTATTTCGCTCACACCGGGCAAAACCTAGGCGCGTACGGCCCATGGATTGAGCGACCGGGTCAGCAAGCGGGCACCGGCCTCAGCCATGTCACCCCACGACCAGTGGCGCCCCGCCGCAATCGTGCGCTGCTGCACAATAGCAGTCCGCAAATCTTCGGTCGTAGCACCCGCAAACGCCGTGTAGCCGTACCCAATCGTCGTCACACAATGCGAATCGCTGCCACCGATGACTGGCAACCCCAACACTTTGGCGGCTGCAGCTGCCTGTGTGTTGGCCGCACGCGGGCGCAGGCTTGCATTGAGCGATTCGATAGCGTCGAATTGCCATTCGGGAGAGCTCCCTGCGGCCCGCCGGAGCAACCCTGCCCGACCACACGAGCGCACCATCCAGTCATAGGGATGGGCCGCCACCGCCAAACCGCCCTGTTCGTGGATTGCCCGTATCGTATCGCTCGTGCTGTAGCCCGGTGCGATGCGGTCTTGGATAAAATACGCCAAAATGTGCCCGTCACGCGACGAAATTTCTTCGCCGATGATGACCTGCAAGCGTGTGCCGGCGGCAGCTGCCGCAGCCCGTTTGGCCCCGTGTATTTGGTCGTGATCGGTGATGGCAATCATCGTCACTGATGTATGCGCCAGCGTATAGGCAATCACGTCTTCGGGGCTTGCATGTCCGTCACTGATGGTGGTATGGACGTGCAAATCGGCGATCTGCATCTGGTGTGTATGCATTGCTTCCTCCACTGAAAACTCACTATCAGCATGGCACAGCAGTGTTAACGTTCATTGCACTCCATCCCAAATTTGCGTTAACCGTACGAAAAAATCCTGCACACAGCCTCATCCCGCGCCACATTGACCCGCAGGCGCAGGTAGTCTTGTGGGTTCGCTGCATCAGGTATACTGGCCAATAACGCACAATAAGAGGATTGCAATGGCACACACCCTCCTTGATCAAGAGATACACAGCCAACCCGATAGCATCCGCGCAGTCAAGGCGCAGTCTGCACAGAGTGCCGCAGTCGCTGCGCGCATCATCGAACACGATCCGTACGCGGTATTCATCGCAGCCCGCGGGACCTCAGACAATGCCGCACGCTACGCGCAATATCTGTTTGGCATGATGCTCCAACTCCCCGTCGGTCTCGCGACACCTTCGTTGACGACCCTGTATGGTGTCGCTTTGCGCTTTCGGCAGGCGCTCGTGATCGGCATTTCGCAATCGGGGCGTTCTCCCGACATCTGTGAGTACGTCGCGAGTGCCCGCCGCCAAGCGGCACTCACCGTGGCAATCACCAACAAGCCCGATTCTCCGCTTGCCCAGGCTGCGGCCTATCATCTCGACATCAACGCAGGGATCGAGCAGAGCGTGGCTGCCACCAAGACATACACCAATCAGTTGGCCACCATTGCGATGTTGACGGGGCATCTGGCCGGTGACGGGCGCTTGCTCGACGCCCTCGACGAACTCCCCGATGTGCTTGCCGGGGTGCTTGCCATCCCGCAGGCGACTGTCGATGCAGCAGCGCAACTCATTGCAACTGGATCTGCGGCGATGAGTATTGGACGTGGGTTGCAGTACGCGACCGCACTCGAGGCAGCCCTCAAAATCAAAGAACTCAGTGGGTTGCCGGTCGAGGGATACTCATCAGCCGATGTGCTCCATGGACCGGTCACGACGGTCGAACGGCACTTCCCGGTCATGTTGAGTGGTGATACCGGCGTCAGCCAGCACGACACCGCCCAACTCATCGAACGCGTCCGCGCAGCCGGCGCACGTATCGTGGTGGCGAGTTCGTCGCGCGATCACTGCAGTGCCGCCGATATCGCGCTCCCCATCCCCGTCTGCGACGAACGACTCGCACCCATCGCCACCATCGTCGCCTGGCAGCGCGTCGCTGCAGCAACCGCTGCTTCGCGCGGGCGTGACGCAAACGCCCCGATTGGGTTGAACAAAGTCACCGAGACACGCTGATTCACCACAAAAAGCCCGTTGCACATGGTGCAACGGGCGACACCCAGTGGTTAATTGGCGACCAAAATACCCCGCATCCCACCTTCGAGATGTCCAGGGAACGAGCAGAAATAGAAATACGTCCCCGCCGACGGCACCGTAAACGAAAAGTTTTCGATTGTCTGCGCTTGGAGCAACGGCGAATGTGCATACATCCCCGCACTGTCGGCTGGAATATAGTCGCCTGCTGCGCCGGCAGCCTGTGCAGCATCATTCACTGCCTGGAGGGCTGCTTCGTTGCCGTCCACCAAAATGTAGTTATGCGGCAGATTTGATGGATTTTCGAACGTCAGCGTGACGTTACTGGCCGCAGGCAACGTCATCCGTTTGGGATAGAACGCTAAATCTGTCCCAAGAGCGCGTATGGTCATCGCAGGCGGACCATTCCCACAGGCCATCAATACACTCAATCCACACACAATCAATACGCGACGAAACCATGTCGTATACATAGCAACAGCTTTCTTTTGCCCCATCAAGATACAAACACCTGGGTAGGTAAGATTTTTGCGGTGTACCCGCGGTCTCGGCCAATCAATCAGCCCTCATCACACCACGTATGCCTGGCACTGCATCGGAGATACCGCCCGCGCCAAAGCCGCGTCCTGATGCATGGTTGCCTTGCTGCTATCGTTCTGCCACACGTCCCACGCGTTCACGGGCGACAGCTCCACCGTCGATCCCAGCACAACACGGACGGCGACGGGTCGATGTGCCAGTGCTGAACATCCTGCACGCACCGTCTACGGCGTGTTCTGAATGGCGCACCTAATAGCCACAGCTCCAGGACGACCCCATCAACAAAACGCTTTCACCTGTCAACTACTTTCAGCCACTCCGGATACGCTGTCGATTGACCCGTCGGAGGGATAGCGTAGCGTAGCACAGTTCCACCAAACAAAAACGACCTCCGACGCATTGCGTCGGAGGTCGCAGTGAACGTCTTAGTTGACGGTCAAAACACCCTTCATGCCAGCGCCATAATGCCCTGGGTAGGTGCAAATGAAGCTGTAGGTACCAGCAGCTGGTGCGGTGAACTCAATCGTCTCGCTCCCGCCCGGGGCCAACAACGCGGTGTGTGCAATCATGGTCGATGCGTCTGCGGGCACGTAGCCTGCTGCATCGCCTGCTTCTGCAGCGGCTTCGTCGACTGCGGTTGCGACGTCATCACCACCGTTGACGATGATGAGGTTGTGGCTCTGTGCGGTCGAGCCGTTCTTGAAGGTCAGGGTGACCTTTTCGCCGGCCGTGGCCGTCAAAGCGGTGGTGCTGTAGGCCAGGTTTTCGCCGTCGGTGCCGATTTCGATGGCA
>JBFYTT010000127.1:0-7068 GCA_041300425.1 Roseiflexaceae bacterium | reverse complement strand
GGATGGAATACGCAGATTCGACCACCCCGCCCCACCAACTGGCTGGCGGCTGTTATTGGCTCACCGAAGGCTTGTTTCAATTGGTGCTCGAAAACCTCATCCAACAGGCTAAACGGGCCGGATTTACCACCCTGGTGGCCGATGGGCACGGCCCGTCGCGAATTCTGTGGAACCGCATGGCACCGTTCTGGGAGGCCCAGTACGGCATCCGTCTGATTGGCGTCACCCGCGACATCGGTCCCGCCTGGTGTAGCCAAATCGACCACGCCGCCATCAACGAGACGTCGCTCATGCTTGCGCTCCACCCCGAGCTCATCGATTTGTCGGCACTGCCCACAGACCGTTCAATCTACCCGCAAGGCGTCAGTGGAACTGACCCGCGCGACGCAACCGCCGCATACGGCGAGGAACTCATTGCAACATGCGTTCAACTGCTCATCGCCGTACTCACGAAGACGCAGCAACATCCTGCCCCATAGTATCGGTGTAGGAACCGTTCACATGGCACTATTCAGTTTCGAAGATTTGGTTTTCTGCAACTTTGGGGTATGGAACGGTCCATGAAATTAGTTTTGTGACACTGTAAAATCTCAAACGACAGCGTCATGTTGGACTCGTTTTTCTGCTGTCTTTCGTTCAACCTGTAACCTGTAACCTGTAACCTGTAACCTGTAACCTACCCGCGCGTCGTTGGTCCATACACCACACCGAGCACATAAATCACCACCAGCACCACAGCAATGATCGCATACGCCGGGTATGCATCGCCGTGGAACCACGCTTCGACTCCCTCTGCCTCGGCGGCACTGTCGTCCATCGGCCACAATCGTGACAACAGCATCGTCAGTGTGATAATCGTGAATGCCACCAACGCCATGAACGGGATGTTGATGAATCCAAAAATATCGAGGTAGTCAACATCGCATGGGACCGAGGTTTTGCACAGCGGCGGCGGGAACCAGTCCGTCTTGATGATCAAATAGTGATAGAGCGACACGCCAATCCCAGCAATCGAAAACGGCAACACATAGCGGTGTACATCGTTTTCTCTGCGGATAATGCCGAGTGCAATGATAATCGCCAATGGGTACATCAGGATGCGCTGGTACCAACACAGCGTGCAGGGGATGAATCCCAGCACCTCGCTGAAGAACAAACTCGCAGTCGTCGCAATCCAGGCAGCCAACAACGCTATATATCGGGTTGAACCAAGCACCAGCTCGTCAAGCCGCGACATCGGTGATTCATGATCGCTCATAGGTCCTCCTCGCTCCATCGCCATATTCTACCACCCGACGCTTCTCCCTCTGCATGGTCTCGTTTTGTCCGCCGTTGGTACCGACAGCAGCTATTAACCAGTGCTCGAATGATACCCACAGACGAATCGGTGATGCTATACTACCTGCGAGAGCGCATGTGGTCCGGTGGCTGTCCTCGTCTTCAAAACGGGCGAACGGGGTGACGAGCCTCGTTGGTGGGTTCGACTCCCACGCGCTCTTGCCACACGTTGTAACGATAACCCCAATTCATCATCGCTTATTCATAATTGACAATTACCATGCATAGTACGTTCACAGACGCTGTGTGCTGGCGCGTCGCGGCCGCCTGCGCTACGTCTGCACCTCCTCGTTACCTTCCTTCGCTTGCTTTTCTTCGATACGTTCAGCACCGTTGCTGCCTGCCCAGCGCGACGCTGAGGCGAGCCAGGCCAGATAGAGGGCGCGCAGATCACCGCGCCGAAGATCGTCACGTTGGGGTGCAAGTGGTGTCAGGTGACCCTCTTCCTCAATTCAGTCGCCACCCTCATCGTGAAAGATAATATTGAGGCTAGATAGTCACCGGCCTTGCGTAGCTCGATCTCCTCAACGCCGTAGAAATACGTCTGGAGCGTCGCCTCATTGATTGCGCCGTTCGGGAAGCGGTACGCCAGCTGCTTTGAGCCCCAGTTCGCCAGGAAGAGCATGACATCGTCGTGCTTCGCGAGCAGGTCAACCGGCTGGCGGGTAAGTCACCATAGGAGTAGGTGAAGATAGCCGGGGTTGGGGTTGGCTGCTGCCGGCGCGAGAGGGTGCGTGCAGCGTCGATAGCCTCGGCACTGAGCGGGCGATCGAATGCGAGAAATTCATAGTACTGATATCGGCATAGGCTCGCCTCATTCGTTGTGATACCATGCGCTCACACATGTTCTTGTTTGCCAAGTTTTGGAGGGATGTGATGCCAAAGCGTATAACAACAGCTGAGCGCATCTACCAGCTCAAGATTACGCTTAAAGGAAGCAAGCCGCCGATCTGGCGTCGTATCGAGGTAGCCGATACTGTCACGCTTGCTCGGCTGCACCAGATCCTCCAGGTGACGATGGGGTGGAGCGACTACCATCTACACCAGTTCGTGATCGGGGGTATCTCCTATGGGGTACCGGATCCGGATGACGAGCAGGAGGTGCGCGAAGAGCGGAAGGTGAAGTTGAACCAGCTTCTGAGTGCGTCGAAGCAGACATTGGTATACGAGTATGATTTCGGCGATGGCTGGGAGCACCAGGTTGTTCTGGAAAAGGCGATCATGCCAGAGCCAGATGTCATTTATCCACGCTGCACGGCTGGAAAACGCGCTTGCCCGCCCGAGGACTGTGGCGGGATCTGGGGTTATGTCAGCTTCCTAGAAGCCATAGCTGATGCGAATCACCCTGAACATGACGAGTCGTTGGAGTGGGTCGGAGGGTCCTTCGATCCCGAGCAGTTTGATAGCGAAGAAGTCAATCAAGAACTCCGGCGAGCTCGCTAACCAAGGTTCTGGTTTTTTATCAAGCCAGTGGTCGCGGGGATAGATAGTACAGTGGTATAATGCGCACAATGCCTGCGTCGTCCAGATGAGGGCCTGTATGAGCGAAACGATAACTCTTGATCTGCCGGAGCCGTTAGTCGAAAGTGCTCGTGCGATTGCAATACAGACCCATCGACGTATCGAGGATGTCTTGATTGAATGGCTCGATCGTGCGGCAACCGAGATTCCCGTTGAGCTGTTGCCTGATGAACAGGTGCTTGCGCTCCGGGATTTTGAGATGGAGCATGGTCAGCAGGCGAGTCTGAGCGATCTTCTTGCTCGTCAGCGGGAAGATACATTGACGGCGGATGAGCGGAGGCAACTTGATGCGCTTATGGGCGTCTATCGCCGCGGTATGGTGCGCAAAGCACAGGCGCTGAAGGTCGCCGTCGACCGTGGTTTACAGCCACCGCTGAGTTGATGCCGTGAAACGTGCTGACATCCCTGCCGATGTAGAACTTCGTGTTCGCAGTGCTGCACGTCACCACTGTGGATATTGCCTCAGCCCACAACACCTGGTGATGGCGCGCCTAGAGATCGAGCACATCATCCCACTCGCCAGGGGTGGCAGCGACGATGAGTCTAACCTTTGGCTTGCCTGCCCCATCTGCAACGGGCACAAAAGTGCCAAGGTGGATGCCATTGACCCTGCAAGTGGTGGACGAGTTTCGATCTTTAATCCTCGCACGCAGGTCTGGTACGAACATTTCGCCTGGACAGACAATGGCTTACGAATCGAAGGGCTAACGCCGATCGGTCGAGCGACTGTTGTTGCGTTGCATCTCAGTGATAACCAGATGCCATTACCGTGCGTAGTTATTGGGTGCTCGCAGGCTGGCATCCTCCGACCGATTGATCCGATACAGGGTGGCTCATCCGGTTAACCGACGCTGCGCCTTGCCAGGGAACGTACCGCAGAGGTCTGGTCGTTTTCGTGAATGATACAGTGCACGCGTTCTTGCTACACGTTGTAACGATAACCCCAATTCATTATTCATCATTCATACTTTTTATGCATATTATCCTCACAGCCGAACGGCCCGACACCACTGATGCGATTGCCCTTATCGACGAGTTACAGACGTATCTCGAGTCTTTTTATGCTCCCGAACATCGGCACGGCTATAGTGTCCAGCAACTCATCGATGCAGGCGTCGACTTTTACGTATTGCGGGTGGATGGCGCTGCTGCTGGGTGTATCGGCTTGCTGTGTTTGGCTGAGTATGCCGAAATCAAGCGGATGTATATCCGACCTGCCTTTCGTCGCCACAAACTCGGTGTGACCCTGCTCGAGCATGTACAATGTGTCGCCCAAGCGCGGGCCATTCCGTTGCTCCGACTCGAGACAGGGATTCACCAGCCCGAAGCAAACGCCCGCTACGAATCCTTTGGTTTTCGGCTTATCCCCGCATTCGGTCCATATCACGACGATGGCGTGAGCCTGTGTTATGAAAAGGCTGTTCCTCCGACGTCGTCGACATAGTATTTCCCTTGAAAGCAGCGCATGGCAATTGTTTCTCCGTCTCAGAGTCTCGTACGCACCCACGCGCTGTCCCGTGCCCACAAGGTTGCGTTGTTGTCTGGCCAAAACTATTGGCAAATGCACGGCGTCCCAGAGCTTGACCTGCCTGCAATCATCCTCACCGATGGGCCGCACGGGTTGCGCAAGCAACACGCCAACGACGACATTTCACTGGCAAACAACGTCCCTGCGACGTGCTTTCCCACGGCATCTGCATTAGCCAGTAGCTGGGACCCAGAGCTCGTTGCAGCAGTCGCCACCGCCATTGGCCGCGAAGCTCGCGCCGAGGGGGTCAGCGTCGTCCTCGGGCCGGGCGTCAACATCAAGCGTTCGCCGCTGGGCGGCCGCAATTTCGAATTCTTCTCCGAAGACCCATTGTTGTCGAGTGCGTTGGCGACCCGCTATATCCAGGGCATGCAATCGACAGGGGTTGCTGCCTCGCTCAAGCATTTCGCTGCCAACAACCAAGAATACCGGCGCATGACCATCAACGCCGTCGTCGACGAACGAGCTCTCCGTGAGCTCTACCTTGCATCGTTCGAACAGGCAGTCATCGAAGGCCAGCCGTGGACGGTCATGTGCGCCTACAACAGCGTCAATGGTGCGCTCGCGAGCCAAAACACCCGCTTGCTGACCGACATCCTGCGCACTGAGTGGGGTTACCGTGGTGCCATCATTTCGGACTGGGGAGCAGTCTGTGACCGCGTGGCCGCACTCCAAGCGGGTCTCGACCTCGAAATGCCCGGCAATGCCAATGCCCACGCCAATCGCATCGGTGAAGCGCTGCGTGCCGGCACACTGAGTGCCGCTACCATCGACAACGCCGTCGGGCACTTGCTGACGTTGCTCGAACAGGTCAAACCAGCCCACGACGACCCGCAGCCGTACGATCCTGCCGCCCATCATGCGCTCGCCCGCCAGGCAGCCAGTGAGAGCATTGTGCTCCTCAAAAACGCCACCCAACTGTTGCCACTCAAGCCAGACCAGCGTATCGCGCTCATCGGGACGTTTGCCCAGCAGCCACGCTACCAGGGCGCTGGTAGTTCACGCATCACGCCGACCTCCATCGATACGCTCTATGATGCGCTCCGACAACGTTGTGCTCCGCACCTCCTCACGTATGCCCCGGGATATACGCTCCGCAAGAACGCGAGTGATCCGGATTTGTTCGCACAAGCGATCGACAGTGCTCGCACCGCTGATGTGGTTGTGGTGTGTATCGGCTTGCCCGACATCGCCGAAACAGAAGGTCTCGACCGGCTCCATATGAGCCTCCCAGACAGCCACAACGAACTCGTCAGCGCAATCGTTCATGTCAATCCCAATGTGGTCGTCGTGCTCAGCAACGGTGCACCGGTCGAAATGCCGTGGCACAACGCCGTTCCAACCATCGTCGAGTCGTACCTTGCCGGGCAAGCGTCTGGCAGCGCCCTTGCCGATGTGCTCGATGGCACCGTCAACCCATCCGGTAAATTGGCCGAGACATTCCCCTACGATTGGCACGACAACCCCACCCACCTATCGTTCCCTGGTACGCCACACGATGTCGAATACCGTGAAAGCCTCTATGTCGGCTATCGATATTACGACAGCGCCAAAAAAACCGTCCTCTTTCCCTTTGGTCATGGCAAAAGCTATACCACGTTTACCTACGAAAACCTCCGCGTGCCCGACGAAAGCCTTGCCGCCCAAGATGGTGTGTCATTGGCGTTCGACCTCATCAACACGGGCACGGTGGCAGGGAGTGAAGTCATCCAAATCTATGTCCATGACATCGTCTGCACACTCTTTCGCCCTGACCAAGAGCTCAAAGCCTTTCGCAAAGTACACCTCGCTCCCGGTGAACGCACAACGATGATGTTCCACCTCCCCTGGCGCGCCTTTGCTGCCTATGACGACCGCGTCGCCGCGTGGTTGGTCGAGTCTGGTCGCTTCGAAATCCGTGTCGGGGCCTCGTCGCGCGACATCCGCTGCACTGCAGTCGTCGATCTCGCATCGGCGGATGTGGTTGCACCACTCAACAACCCGGCATTGGCGCCCTACTACGAACTCGATCATGCTGAGTTCCCGGCCGAAGCATTTCATGCACTGCTCGGTCGCCCCCCGCTCCCATCTGTTCCCCGACGCGGGTCATATACCATCAACACGCCCATCGTCGACATGCACGAATCACTGCTTGGCCGGCTGATTCATCGCATCATGAAGCGCCAATTGCGCACCATGACGCACCATGACCCGGGTGGTCCAACCGAGCTGTTGTTTGCCGCCGCCGCCGAAGAAATACCCCTCCGCGTCGCTATGACCTTTTCGCGGGGGGTTATCACCCTCGACCACATCGAGTGGCTATTGGCCATCATCAATGGGCATTGGGGAGCGGTCGTCCGGCGTATCCCAAGCTTGTTTTCTCGCAATCGAACCTATCAGGTCATCCAGCCAGTGCCACGCACCAGCCCGCCATCGACGCCGCTCCCATAGCTCCACACCTGTCGGTCGGTCCCTCGGTGAGGAGTGCATCCCCGGATTGGGGCATCTGTCTGGTCGGATTGTGTCAAAGCGTGTCGCACAGAACAAAACGTCAGCGCTCAGGAGGCAGAATGAACAACGCGCTTTTTCACACCGCCTGGTCAACCCTTGCCAACGGCTACGCCGGCACCCCCGCCATCTTGCCCTATCGCACGGATCTGCTCTGCGCACCCGCGTGGGGGATCCGCCTCGCCGATCCAACC
>JBFYTT010000110.1:0-10560 GCA_041300425.1 Roseiflexaceae bacterium | reverse complement strand
GGCCATCGTTGGACAGTCCTGCAGAAGTCAGATCGTTGCTGCTATTTGTCGGTTGTTTGTTGGTCGGACTGCTTCTTTGCGCTTTGGTATCGGCGTGGCAAGCGGTGCCGCGGTTCGTCTTGGCGTATTGCGCGGGGTGTCTGGTCTATTGGCAACCGTTGTTTGTCGGGACCCTTGTTGCCAGTGTATTGATTTTGTTGACGCCAGCGGTATGGCTTGGCATGCGGCAACGGTTGAAGTCCCCTCTATGGGTTGGCATGCTCGTTCTCGGTTTTTCTGTCGCATTGTCGTTTGGCAGGGTGCTCGCTGACCAGGGCTCTGACCTCTGCCGTCACCTCAATGTTGCCTGCGAGCCGATAAACGCAGACGCACGATTCGGGGATGAACCACGTTACGTCGCACTCGCGCAGTCACTCTATGAACGTGGGACTGCCCAGAGCGTACCATCCACAGATACGCTCAAAAACGGCTATAGCATGCATTCTATTGGTATACCACTGATTATTGCGATTCCACATGAAATCGGTGGAGTCTTGATCGCTCGGTTGACCATCATTGCATTAACCAGTTCGTTGGTTTTGGTTATTTATCGCTGGAAGTCCTTTCTTTTGCAGTCCACCGCCACAAAACTCTGGTTGACGCTCGGTTTGGTTTGCGCAGTACCATATATGGGTGTGAATGGGACGTTTTATCCCGATCTGTTAGCCGGTGTAGCGTTGCTCTGGATTGGGTATTGGCTGAGTGGTTTGTCGCGTAGTCGTGCCACCATCATTGCAGCGACAATCGCAGTGCTCATCCTCCCGTGGTTACATGCCAAATATCTGCCAATTCAGGTATGTGCCATCGGCTTCATGCTCTATGATTTGTATACCCGTGGTTGGCAGGGGCGCGGCCGAACACCTGTATATATCGGTGCAGTGATTGTCCTAAACACCATGCTCCTGCTGACCTATCATGCGCGTGCGTGGGGCAACGTTTTTGGACCCATGACCCATCAATCCATCGTCTTCTCGGGCGAAAACCTCCGCTATGTCGCTGGACTACTGCTCGATCAGAACCAAGGATTATTTGCGCAACACCCGTTATTGTTGTTTGGAGTGTATGGTATGGCGCGGCTGTACCATTCTTCACGTCGATTATTTCTCTACGTGTTGGTCACGGGCGGGGTGCCGTTACTCATCAATGGTCTGCATTGGAACAGCTATGGTGGGTTCAGCTATAGCGGGCGATTCGCATCGACGACCGCAGTTGTCTTCCTCATCCCTGCGCTGTATGGATTGTCGCGTATTGCTCCAAAGATCCGCACAGGGTGGACAACGCTTATGCGCCTGAGCATAGTGCTACAACTCTGGTTCATGTACACAATAACGGTGCAGACGGTGCCCTATCAACGCGAGGCGAGTCCGACCAAACCGTTGACTGACTATTCGATTTGGTATGATCCGTTTGCACAGTGGATGGGGTTATTTGTGCAAACAATGAATCCGTGGTTTCACGCGGCAAACTACGCATGGGTGGCACTCATTATTGCAATTGGGTATGCAGGGTACCGTACCGAGCGTGACCAGCGATTGCGCCAATTGGGCGACGGGTAATCCTACGCCGGCTGCGGGGTGACCGGTCCAGCGGTGTATGATTCGATCGAACCTGCACGTAAACGACAAATGGACGTGGCGTATTTTTCGGATGTCGGGTCGTGTGTAGACATAACAATAGTCGTCCCGTTTGTCGCATAGCTCCGAAAGAGGCTCAGCACCGCAGCCCCGCGTTGCGAATCAAGATTTGCCGTCGGTTCGTCGACAATCAGCACCGACGGTTGTATGCACAGCGCACGTGCCACCGCGATGCGTTGTTGCTGACCGCCGGACAATTCTGCTGGGCGGTGGTGCGCATGGTCGTTCATGTCCAAAATGTCGAGTGCATGGAGGATGCGCTTGTGCCACTGTGCGCGGTCTACGCCGGCAATACGGAGCGCAAATTCCATGTTTTCGTATGCCGATGCAGTCGCGATTAAGGCAAATCGTTGAAAAACAAATCCAATGCGTTTGCGGAACAGTGCTCGTTCGTCGGCATGCATGGTGTCTACACGGACGGAGTCGAGTGTGACGATGCCGCTGGTGGGGACATCCATCGCCCCGATGATGTTGAGCAGGGTTGTTTTGCCGCTGCCGCTTGGACCCATCAAGGCGACCATGGCACCTGTCGGGATCGACAGGCTAATGTCGTTGAGCGCAACGACGTCACCGTCTGGTGTCTGGAACACTTTTCGCACATGTTGGACATCGATCATGGGGTATCCTTGTCCGTACTGCCCGATGACCACGGTTTGACGACAATTGCACCATCGACCGCGCTCACGGTGGCACGTGCACCCAAACCCACCCGTTGGCGTAATTCGCCGGGCAGTTGGAGTCGGCCTGCAGCATCAACAACCACTGTTTCGATGTCGTCAGCGCCGCGTTCACTGCTGGTACGGCCGTCACGAATTGCAATTGTGCGGTCGGCAGCCTCGGCGACCCGTATATCATGGGTAACGAGGACAATGGTGAGAGCGTAATCACGTCGAAGCCGCTGCAGGAGTGCCAAAATCCGCTCTGCACTGGCCCAATCGACCTCGCCGGTCGGTTCGTCGGCGAGCAATAACGGTGGTTTACACCCCAATGCGGTGGCAATGGCGATGCGCTGTTGCTGACCCCCCGACATACGTAGCGGGTCGCGGTGCTGGTGTTCGGACATTTCGACGGCTGCGAGGAGTTCGTCGGCACTTGCATACGCCTCAGCGGGAGCAATTCCTGCTAACAATGCGGGGAGTGCGACATTTTCGCGGGCAGTCAACCCAGGGATGAGGTTGCGTGTAGTTTGTTGCCAGAGGAAGCCGACGCTGCTGCGCCGATATTCAGCGCGTTGGCGATCATTCGCCGCAACAATATCGAGGCCGCCCACCAGCAAGGTCCCGGCATCGGGGCGGTCGAGTGCAGACAAAAGATTGAGAAACGTCGATTTGCCGGCACCTGATGGACCGACGAGCGCGACCATTTCACCGTGTTGGACGCTCAAATCAAGCCCCTGCAACGCAAAGGTTTCGACATCGTCGCTCCGAAAAATTCTCACCAGATTTGCAGCTTCAATATATGCGGGTTGGCTCATGTCGGCCTCATGGGGGAGATTTTCGTTTTTGGGGTGTCATGTGGGGTGGTCATGTGCAACGGGATCCCACACGCGTCACGCGTGCGACGCATGTGGGATCAATGCGATGCCTACAGGTCGAGGTCGGTCACTGCGCCGAGGCTCGCGCTCGATACCAATTTGGCGTATTTTGCCAAGACGCCACGCCGATAGCGCAATGGCATTGGCTTCCAGGCTGCTTTGCGGGCTGCGAGTTCGCTGTCGCTGATGTTGAGTTGTATCAAGCGCTTGTAGGCATCAATGGTTATCGAATCGCCTTCGTGGACAACGCCGATGGTGCCACCTATCGCAGCTTCGGGTGCGATGTGGCCAACACACATGCCGTACGTACCACCCGAGAAACGCCCGTCGGTAATCAACGCGACCGAATCACCCAACCCGGCACCGATGATAGCCGCTGTAGGAGCTAACATTTCGCGCATACCCGGGCCACCTTTTGGACCTTCGTAGCGGATTACCACGACATCGCCTTTGTTGATCCCACCACTGAGGATGGACTCAAGACAAGCTTCTTCGGACTCAAAGACTCGTGCTGGCCCGGTGATGACTGGCATCTTGACACCCGAAATCTTGGCCACACAGCCTTCTTCGGACAAATTGCCCTTGAGGATAGCCAAGTGTCCTTCCTCGTAGACGGGCTCGGACCATTGCCGAATGACGCGCTGGTCTGACGATGGTTCGTTGGGGATATCTTTGAGTGACTCTGCGATGGTTTGTCCGGTGATGGTCATTGCATCGCCATGGAGCAAACCGCGGTGGAGCAGGATCTTCATGATTTGGGGGGTGCCACCAGCGACATGCAAATCGGTGGCCACATACAGGCCCGAAGGTTTGAGATCGCAGATGACGGGCACCTTTGCGCGTATGCGTTCAAAATCGTCGATGTTGAGCGGCACATTGGCTGCATGCGCAATCGCCAGCAAATGCAGGACAGAATTGGTCGATCCGCCCGTTGCCATAATCACCGCAATTGCGTTTTCGAACGCTTTGCGGGTGAACAACTGCTTCGGCATGATCTGCTTGCGAATAGCGTTGACGAGGACTGTCCCTGATGCATAGGCGCTGTCGAGCTTTTCTTGGTCGACGGCGGCCATTGTCGAGGATCCGAGCAGGCTAAGTCCCATGGCTTCGATTGCAGACGACATCGTATTGGCGGTGTACATGCCACCACACGAACCGGGTCCGGGGCAGGCGTTTTTCTCGACTTGAAGCAACCGTGCTGCGTCGATTTTGCCGGCAGAGTACTGTCCTACTGCTTCGAAGGCACTCACAATGGTCAAATCTTCGCCGTCGAGATGACCAGGCTTGATGGTACCGCCATACACAAAGATGGACGGAGCATCGAGGCGGGCCATGGCAATCATGGCACCAGGCATGTTTTTGTCACAACCACCCACGGTCACAACACCATCCATGCCTTGCCCGTTGATGACGGTTTCGATCGAATCTGCGATAACTTCGCGTGACACCAGCGAGTACTTCATGCCCTCGGTGCCCATAGAAATACCGTCAGAAATGGTGGCTACCCCGAACAGCATCGGCATACCACCCGCTACTTTGATGGCTTCGAAAGCCGCTTTGGACAAGTCGTCCAGGATGATGTTGCAGGGGGTGAGATTGCTATATCCGTTGGCAATACCGACAATGGGCTTGCTGAAGTCTGCATCGGTGAATCCCACCGCACGCAACATGGAGCGATTCGGGGTACGTTGCACCCCTTCGGTGATCATTCGACTGCGGCGATTGTCTGTCATGACGCTGCTCCTCTGCACAAAAACAGTATGCGACATTGTATCATGATGGGTACCGTATTGGTTGTGTGACCCAATTGGACTGTTCGTAGATAATCAACATCGGTGTGTGTGCGTACGATTTTCAGCGCATGCAAGGAAAAGGAGTACTCGAGATGGAGCAGGTTTTATTGGCACCTGGGGATTTGGCCCCTGAATGGGAACTACACGATGAGAAAGGGGTAGGCTACACGCTCCGCACAGTACAGGCACAACGCCCGGCTATTCTGACGTTGTTGCGTCACTTTGGCTGACCATTTTGTCGACAGACACTTGCTCGTGTAGCAAGACTCGTTGAGACAAGCCCATTCCCGATTGTCGGTATTGCTATTGGCACAGGCTCCCCGACAGAAGCCGCTGAAGCCGGTGCCCGCTACGGTGCTGCTGTCACTTGTCTGGCAGACACAGACCAGTCAATCTATCGGGCGTATGCTGTTGGTCGTGCACCGTTGCATGCGTTTGCCCAATGGAGTGTGTTCCGTGATGGGGTGACGGCATTTCGTGAAGGGCATGGAATGGGTTCCTCACACGGTGATGTCATGCAGATGCCAGCGACCTTTGTCATTAATCAGCATGGTGTTGTCCAGTATGCCGGCTATGCAAAGACAATATCGGAATTCCCGAAAGAATCTGCACTGCGCGACGCACTCATGCGTTCATCATAGATTAGCGATAGCGCAATCTTGGCGTTGAGCACTAAACTGTGCGCGAAAAAACTGTCTTTGGCGCCCTTCACACCACAAACACATCGTACGACTCATCGAGTCATTGTATGAGTTGAAACGTGAAATGCTTATTCGTTTCGAATCCAAAAGAAACGCATCCCGTATCATTTGACAAACGCTATCTGCGGTAATAAGATATCATTAAGTTGTCAGATACGCCACGCGTATTGTTCCTCATCCGCACGAGGAGCCAACTTATAGCGAAACCCCCAGATTCGCGTGCATGACTTTTGGCGCAAGCCAGGGCATGCCAAGGAGGAAAATCCATGAGTGCAAAGCTGCATCGCCGCAAATTCTTGCGGTACTCTGCGATGGGCGCTGCGAGCGCTGCTATCGTTGCCTGTGGTGGCGCTGCTACCGCAGAGCCGACGGTTGCGCCTGAGGCTCCTGCAGAAGAAGCCCCGGCGGCTACCGCAGTACCAGCGGTAATGACCAAGTACAAAGAGTCACCAAAACTCGCCGAGCTTGTGACTGCAGGCACACTGCCGAACGTCGACGAGCGTCTCCCCAAGAACCCCTACACCCCACCACACGCATGGTTGACCACTGGTCAATACGGCGGCAAGATGCGCAAAGCCTATGCCAACACATGGGGTATTGCTGGCTTCCAGCACGAATCCATGTATGGTCATTCGATTTTGCGCTACCTCAAGGACGGCTTGGCAATTGGACCTGGCTTGGCGGAAAGCTGGGAAGCAAGTGCTGACGCCACCAAGTGGACGTTCAAGTTCCGCGAGGGCTTGAAGTGGTCAGATGGCCAGCCCTGGACGATCAATGACATCATGTACTGGTGGGAAGACATGGTCGGCGGCAACGGTAAAGAAGCCGGCTTCCCCGAAGGTCTCAAGCCCGTCGAAGGTCCACCCGACGAAGCACGTTCGGGCAAGGGCACGTTGGTCAGCATCAACAAAGTCGACGACTACACCATGGAGATGGTCTTCGATGCTCCGGCACCGTTGTCTGCAGACCGCATTGCAATGTGGACCAATGCAGGTATCGGACCACGCTGGCACGCACCACGCCACTACATGGAGCAGTTCAGCCCAATCAAGAACCCTGACAAGTTCAAGGACTGGGAAGAGCATTCCAAGAAGATTGGCTTCAACAACCCAGACTGCCCACGCATGTCCGGCTGGTACATGACCGTGTTCGAAGATGGTGTTCGCACCGTCTGGGAGCGCAATCCGTACTACTGGTGTGTCGATGCAGAAGGGCATCAGTTGCCATACATCGACACCGTCGAAATCTCGTATGTCAAGGACAAGGAAACCGAGAAGTTGGCATACCTGAACGGTCAGGTCGATCATGCACACTTCCACACCCAGACCCTTGGCGACATCAAGGACTTCAAAGACGGCGCCGAGAAGAGCAAGTTGAACACCATGTTCTGGGACTCGGGTTCGGGTACCGGTTCGATGTACTTCTTCAACTTTGACTACATCGACCCAGCGATTCGTGCCGCGTTCCGCGATCCGAAGTTCCGCCAGGCTTTGTCACACGCCTACGACCGCGCTGACGTCCAAAAGGCCGTCTACTTCGGTTTGGGTGAATTGAGCAATGGTACGATGTCCCCTAAGGCCATCGAATACAATCTCAATGACGAAGCCAAGGCAGCCTACGCATCCTGGCGCGACAGCTACAAGGCCTTCGACCCAGCCAAGGCAGAGTCGATCCTCGACGAAGCCGGCTACAAGAAGGGTGCTGACGGCAAGCGCACCTTGACCGACGGCAGCCCGATGAAGATTCTCGTCACGTACCCCGCAGACGAGAGCCCGAACGGCGAGCACATGCAGAAGAACGAGCGCTTGATCAAGAACTGGTCAGCTATCGGTATTGACGCAACGTTGACCCCAATCCCGAACGAAGGGTACGACGAAAAGTGGCGCGCCGGCGAAATCATGATGAAGACGGCATGGGAAGTCGGCGACGGCCCCAACCACTTGGTATACCCACAGTGGGTCGTTCCTATCGAAGGCGATCGCTGGGCACCTGTCCATGGTAAGGGTTACGATGTCCGTGGTACTGCAACCGAGGGCGAAGAGCTTGATCTCGACCCATGGAAGCGTTCCCCAGCACGTATCTTGCCAACCGACAAGGACTTCGATGCTGGTATCGGTAAGCTCTATGAGATCTATGACAAGACCAAGGTCGAGCCAGATGTCATGAAGCGCCATGCCATGGTTTGGGACATGATCAAGGTGCACGTCGAGGGCGGTCCGTACTTCTCCGGTACGATCACCAACCAACCACGTATCATCTTGTCACACTCTGACCTCAAGAACATCCCATCCCGCGATGACTTGCTCAAAGAAGGATTGGGTGGTTTTGTGAACCCATGGATCATCCCTGCACCTGCAACGTACGATCCAGAGACCTGGTTCTGGGGCAACCCAGCTGACCACGCCTAGTTCCCAGGTGGCCTAGCCACCATCGTCCATGGGTGAGGGAACTCACCCATGGACATCCCCATCCCCTCCCCCTTTTCTTCTTATTTTGTGGCAGAGTTGCCGAACCCTCTGTGGGAGCGATGTATGCTTAACTTCATTGCCCGACGGCTCATCAACATGGTGGTGCTGCTCGTAGTGGTATCTTTTGTTGGATTTTTTATCATCCAGCTTCCCCCTGGTTCCATTTTGGATGTCCAACTAACCAGAATGCGCGCAATGGGTGGTGACATTTCGCGTGATCAGATGAAGGCGATGGCTGAGCGATATGGCATTAACGAGCCATTTGGCACTCGCTATTACAAATGGGTGAGCCGATCGCTTGCAGGAGACTTCGGTACCTCATTCGCCACAGACCAATCGGTCGGCGAACGTATATGGGGTAGATTATCGATTTCTCTTGGGTTGTCTCTTTTTGCTTTGCTGTTTACGTGGCTCGTGTCGATACCCGTCGGTGTCTACTCGGCAACGCACAGATATACCGTGCCGGATTACATCGTTACGTTTATCCAGTTTATCGGGCTGGCCATACCGGGATTTTTGCTCGCATTAGTGATGTTGATTATTGCTACCCGTTACCTGAACCAACAGGTGGGTGGATTGTACTCGCCCGAGTACATTGACGCACCGATGTCGCTTGCGAAGTTCCGCAATCTCATCGAGCATGTCTGGATTGCTGTGTTCGTGCTCGCAATTGGCGCGACCGCTGGTTTGACCCGTATTATGCGTGCCAATTTGCTCGACGTGCTCAATATGCAGTACATTCAGACCGCCCGCGCAAAGGGACTGGACGAGGTAATTGTCATTTGGAAGCACGCGGTCCGCAATGCGATTCACCCACTCGTTGCGTCGCTCGGTACGCTCTTGCCTGCGCTGGTCGTTGGAGAAACGCTGGTGGCGCAAGTGTTGAGTCTGCCCACGATTGGGCCGATGTACCTTGATGCGCTACGCCAACAAGACATGTATCTCGCCGGCACCATTCTGGTGATGCTTTCAGCCTTGCTGCTGATCGGCAATCTTGTATCCGACCTTCTGCTGGCGTGGGTTGATCCACGCGTGCGTTTGGAATAGAAAGGATTGGTCATGGCAGTAGACGCAGCAAAGTTCCCCACAACAGCACATACCGCTGAAGACGTCGGTACGATTCCCCAGTGGAAACTGATGGTACGACGCTTTCGTAAGAGCAAACTATCGGTTGCTGGGTTGATCATGTTGATTATTCTGTATACGCTCATGATTTTCTCGGATTTCTTGGCGCCATATGAACATAATCGAATCGATTCGAACTATGCGTGGGCGCCGCCGTCGCAGATTGGCTTTGCGGATGGCAAGATTGTGACCTTTGCCTTGAAGCAGACGCTCGACGAAGTTCGCTTCGAATGGATTTATGCCCCAGACCTCGAAAATCCAATCCCCGTTGAATTTTTTGTACAAGGCTACGAGTATCGTTTTCTGGGCATTATTCCCAGCAAACTCCATTTATTTGGTGTGCCTGATGGGTCACAGATCAATCTCATCGGTGCCGACAAAGACGGCAAGGACGTTTTTTCGCGGTTGCTCAAAGGCAGTCAGATTTCACTGACACTCGGATTTGTCGGTGTGTTGATTTCGGTCATTATTGGTTCCATCGTGGGAACAGCGTCCGGCTATTTCGGCGGTGCAATCGACAACATCATTCAACGGTTGATTGAACTGTTGCGGTCGTTCCCCGACATCCCGTTGTTCCTCGGTTTGGCTGCAGCGCTCCCGATGGGGGTCCCCGTCCAGGTACGATTCTTTTTGATTACCATCATCATCGCCATGATCGGCTGGACCGGGTTGGCCCGTGAAGTCCGCGCGAAGGTGATGGCGTTTAGTGCGAGTGATTACACGTCTGCGGCTATTGCTGCGGGTGCGTCTCATTGGCATGTGATCACCCGCCATCTCATTCCCAATGCGATGAGTCACATTATTGTGGTTGGCACGTTGGCCATCCCGGGAGCAATTGGATCCGAAACGGCATTGAGTTTCTTGGGCTTGGGGATTTTGCCACCAGCGGTGTCTTGGGGCGTGATGCTCCGTGATGCACAAACGATTGAGGCAATTGTCAACTACCCATGGATGTTGTTGCCGGTCGGTGTGCTCATCATCGCAGTGCTGAGCTTCTATCTTTTGGGCGATGGCGTACGCGATGCCGTTGACCCATACGCCTAGGAGGTAGTAGATGACGACTGAATCCCCGTCGATTAATCTCACGAGCCACGATGATGTCGTGCGTGTCGAAGACCTCAAAGTCAGCTTTTATACGCAGCTCGGAGTCGTCCGTGCCCTCAACGGCGTCAGCTTCAATATCCCACGTGGTCGCGTGTTGGGTATTGTGGGCGAGTCTGGCTGCGGCAAAAGTATCACGGGCTTGTCCATCATGCAGTTGGTGGT
>JBFYTT010000067.1:0-5146 GCA_041300425.1 Roseiflexaceae bacterium | reverse complement strand
GTATGCGCCTTCGGCGCGAGTCAACAGTGCGTTGATGCGCTCATCCCAATTCGTTCCCGGACCGCCAGCAAGCATCTGTACGATGACTTCGCTATCGCTGGTAGAACTGAGGCCGAATCCTCGTTGAAAAAGCTCGTTACGCAATTCGGTCCCGTTAGTCAAATTGCCGTTGTGGCCGATTGCGAGCGGGCCGAGCGCGCTTTGGACGAGAAACGGTTGCGCGTTGAGGAGTTTAGATGACCCCGTGGTCGAATAGCGTGTATGGCCAATCGCGACATGCCCGGTCAGCGGTTTGAGTTTTTCTTCGGTGAAAACCTGAGAAACCAATCCCATTTCTTTGTGGAGATTAATCGAAGTCCCGTCTGCAACGGCGATGCCCGCGCTTTCTTGACCACGATGTTGGAGGGCATACAAACCAAAGAACGTCATGCGAGCGACGTCTTCGTCCGGCGCGAAAATTCCAAATATCCCGCACTCATGCTGTGGCTTGTCGTCGAACATGTGTCCCTCTCTTGTTCACTTGTATTATACCCAAATCATCCTCCCCTGTGAGGAATCGGTTCCTCTTGTATAATTCAGCTATAAACGAAAGGATTACGCATGTTCGTCAATCAAAATTCGCTCATCATCATGCTTGTATTGGTCCTCGGTGGCACGCTTTGGTGGGCAAACAGCGCCGGATGGACGATGGTGCAACTCGCAGTAATTGCAGTTGTCATCTTCGGATTTGTCGCGATGGGTGTCTATGCGCAACGCAACGCAACAGCGGATGTCCCAGCAATCCTCAAGGCCGGCAAGCCCGTCCTCGTCGAATATTACTCTGAATTCTGAATGGGTTGCGTCATATCAAAGCCCATCGTGAATGGGATAGAACAAGCCTACGGCAAAAACCTCCAAGTCGTCCATCTCGATGCGCGAAACGCAGACAACCGTGCCATCGCAGCGCAGATCGGCGTGCAGATGACACCGACATATGTGCTCTTTGATGCCAAAGGCAACGAAGTATGGCGTGCAGCGGGTGCGCTGAATCGCGCACAATTCGACACGATTGTTGCCACGCTCGGTGTGGAGGTACCACGCTAATGAAGAGCATGAGTGCATTCCCATCACGGCGTTCCATGGTTGTCAGTACCGGCGGTACCGTAGCGACGAGTCATCCCTTGGCAGCGCAAGCAGGCCTGCAGATGTTGGCACAAGGTGGGACTGCAGCAGATGCAGTCATCGCAGCCGCGGCAGTGTTGAATGTCGTAGAGCCCATGAGCACAGGGATAGGGGGCGATGCGTTTGCGTTGGTCTATGATGCGAAAACCAAAGGCGTCAGCGCACTCAACGGGAGCGGCCGTGCACCGCATGGGTTGACACGCGATGTGTTCCATGCACTCGGCCACAACAAAATTCCGCTCAACGGCGTGCTCCCGATCACGGTACCGGGTGCGGTTGCTGCCTGGCAAGACCTGATTACTGCGCACGGCAATCTCACGTTCGAACAGATTCTTGCTCCGGCTATCGGATATGCCCGGAACGGCTTTGCAGTGAGCGAAATTATCGCACGCGGTTGGGCCAAAGCCGAACCAAAATTGCGCTTACACCCCGATGCAGAACGCATTTTTCTGCCCAATGGCATGGCTCCGACGCTCGGTCAACGGTTTTTTCAACCAGAGCTGGCATCGACCTTCGAAGCGATTGTCGCAGGCGGAGCGCAAGAGTTTTATCGGGGAGCGCTCGCCCATCGTATCGTTACTGCGCTCGCACGCGACGGAGCTTTCTTGAGCCATGCAGACATGGCGGCCCATCAATCCGAATGGGTCGTTCCGGCACACGCAACGTACCGCGGGTATGACGTGTATGAATGCCCTCCGAATGGCCAAGGACTGACCGCATTGATTGCATTGCGCATGCTCGAGGGGTTTGATCTGAGTCAATACCCGCCACATTCGGCACAGGCGCTCCACATCCAAATCGAGACCATGCGACTTGCATTCGCCGATGCAGCACGGTATATTGCCGACCCTGCGTTCCGTGATGTGCCTGTCGAGGCATTGCTATCCGATGCATACATTACGCCACGTCGCGCTTTGGTGAACATGCAGGCGGTTTCACCGGTCCAAGCCGGTGAACTTCCTATCTCAAACGATACGGTGTACATCAGTGCGGTCGATCAATGGGGGAACGCAGTCTCGTTCATCAATAGTTTGTATTATGGATTTGGGTCTGGCGTTGTGGCTGGCGACACGGGTATTTGTATGCAAAATCGCGGTGCGGGGTTCGTCCTGACTGAGGGACATCCCAACGCGCTCGAGCCGGGTAAACGTCCGTACCATACGATTATTCCGTGTATGGTGACCAAAGATAATGCACTGTGGGCGAGTTTTGGTGTAATGGGCGGATTCATGCAGCCCCAAGGACATGCCCAAATGCTGGTCAACATGATCGATTATGGGATGAACCCCCAAGAAGCACTCGACGCCCCACGCTATGAGCTCCTAGAACCATACGAAGGCAAGAAGACCCTGGCACTCGAACACGCCCCCGACGTCCAAGCGGCGTTACGTGCGTTGGGCCACGAGATTGTCCCCGCCGAGGTAGGCGGCTTTGGTGGCGGGCAGATTATCGTTGTTGAGGACGGGGTTTCGTATGCAGGATCGGACCCGCGCAAAGACGGTGCGGCAGTGGGGCTGTAGGTATGAAGCTTTTTGCGTTACGCGTGTACGCACGCGTGCAGCCCCTGATTCGCTCCGTTCTCATCGCCGCAATGTTCCTGTCGAGTTGCCAAATCCCGACGTCCATCCAATCGCTGTACTCTACCGATCCCGTCATCCCACGCGGTGGGAGTGTTGCGCTTGCGCTCCCTGATGCGCTTACCATCGTCCAGCCGTGGAGCGTCACTACGCGTGCTGCAGAAGTGTTTGTGACGCTTTCGCAATCAGGGTTGATGCGGCTCGACCGAACCGGCACCCCGCAGCTCGAGCTGCTCGATCGCTATGAAGCGAGCCCGGCGGGGACGGTAATTACTGCGACACTTAAAGCTGATCTGCAATGGTCTGACACCACCCCGTTGACGAGTGCGGATGTGGTGTATACCTATCAAACATTGCTTGCGTTCACGCCATCCACCCCACTCCTCAGCGAAATGCGCGCTATTGAGCGCGTCGAAGCAACAGATGCAACCACGGTGGTCTTTTCGTTGTCCGCCCCGTACGCGCCGTTGGTAAGCGTGTGGGCGCTACCCATATTGCCCATGCATGCAGTCGGGACGCAACCAATCGAGACCCTGAATCTCGTCTCATTGACGGTCGGTGCAGGCCCGTTTGTCTTTGCAGAGAAAGACGCTGCTGGTCTTTATCACCTCAGAGCGAACCCGTTGTATGTTCGTGGTGCCCCCTACCTCGATGAAATCATCGTTGTGCCCGAACAATCGGCCGACGTGACGATGCGTGCATTGTCTGCGGGAACTGTTCAGATTGCTGAATTAGATCGTCCGTGGGGTGCTGATAAACCAGCATCCGTTACTACTGCACGCGTGGCGCAGAATGAGCTGATGGGTTTGGTGTTTAACGTTCGGACCACACAAACCTTTGCTGATGCCGCATTGCGGCGTACCATGCAGGCGGCTACGGACTTCCCCGCGGTTATCCAAGAAATGTCGGAGACAACACTCATACCAGTAGATACGATGAGTGTCATAAATCATCCGTTTGCAGCGAGCGTCCCCATCAGTCGAACGAATGAAATTACGTCATCTCTCATTACTGCTGGGTGGGTCTGGGATAGTGCGCGCACGCAGTTTGTGCGCGAAGAAGAGCCCCTCGTCATCAGACTCAGTGTTGACCAAACCAATCAAACTGCCACTCGAATTGGTGAATTGCTTGCACAACAATGGCGTGATTTGGGGCTTTCTGTCGAGCTCACTCCGATTGACCGTCAAGCCTACCTGAATCAGTTTATTCCGCCGTTTGCGTACGATGTGACTCTGGTGACCTGGGCGAATGGGCGGAGTAGTAGTGTGTATGCTGATACATTTCTGTATGACGGCAGTTCCGTCGCGTTGTTTGACGATGCGCTGATTAATCCCGGAATGCCGGACATACGAGCAACACTCAATCTCACTGGGTACGGTAATCCTCAATTACGCGCATTGCATAATCGTGCTATGCGTGCGTATGATTTCGCTACTCGTGCTTCCATCGAACGCGAGGCTGTCCAAATCGCACTGGAAGGTGCTTCGATTATCCCGTTTGCACGCCCAACGCATACAATGGCGTGGCAATCAACGATTGCCACGCCAGCAGGGGTACTCAATCTCGATACCCCTTGGTATCTTTATGGGGTAGAACTGTGGTATCGAACCGTTAATTAGTCGTCGTAGCCGATGTATCGCATTGCGGTTAACGCAAGGCTCCGTGCGACGGTGATGATGTCTGTGATGGGAACGTTTTCGTCGGGTTTATGGGCGAGTCGTACATCCCCTGGACCATACATAATCGTCGGCATGCCGCCCTGATGCACTAACAAACGCATGTCTGCGCCGTAGGTCATGCCTTCGATCGCGGGAGCAGGTCCGCTGGTGGTTGTCTGATGTGCCGCGCTCAAGATCCCCACGATGGGGTGATTGATATCGCATTCCGCAGGTTCAAAGGTTCCGCCCCACCACTCCACAATCGGTGGATGCTCACGCAACCACGGGTCTAACTCGGCTGCTGCGGCAACTGCGTGTTCGAGCTCCTGGCGTGCAGCGGTAGAGTCTTCGCCGATGCCGATTCCGTACCGTCCTTCGGCGACGAGCTCTTCGGCGACACTCGACGGCCAATTCCCGGCATGCACGGTTCCGATGCTCAGTGGGTAGGGCAAACGATACTGCGCAAAGAGTGGGTGTCGCATCCGAGCGTTGCGTGTTTCTTCGAGTTGGACGAGCGCCGTGTGGATGAGCATGTACTTTTCAATTGCACTGACGCCTTCTTCGCGGTAGCATCCGTGGGCAGACAAACCGGGGACACGGATGCGTACATTGTGTGCGCCGGCTTGGGCGGGGGCAATTGCCAACCGGGTTGGTTCGGGGATGATAGCAGCGTCTGCAATGTACCCACGCACAATCGTTGCCAATGTCCCACAGCCCCCGTCTTCTTCACCAATCACGCTGGCAACAAAC
>JBFYTT010000053.1:0-2760 GCA_041300425.1 Roseiflexaceae bacterium | reverse complement strand
TACACTCAATAAAAAGAATTACATCTGTGGGAAGCCATTGCATTCGGATGCATTATATGCATGGGACCTGGGTATTGTTTTGGCCGACATCAAACTGAAGAATTGCGCATTTCTACGAGATGAAAAATTGATCGCAAACTACATCACCCCACACTATGAGAAATTTGCAGCACAACATAATAATCAAGTTCGAATGCGGAGTGGTCAAGGCGGGTATATCCCGTTTTATTTGAAAACGACGTACCCAAACATTGACTTTATGTTCGTCGATGATAATGGGTTGGTTGATGCAAATGTTGCACGATTAAAGCAAAAGAATGCAAAGTACAAAACTTCTCCCGAATTACTCCAATATCTCGACTCGTCGAAGATCAACATGTGGTATTTGATTCCGTATTCTGAGAAAAAAACTATCGCTAACCTAAAAAAATATCCTGATTGGGAGGTTGTTTTTCGTGCATCGTATGGATACGTGCTGGTAAAAAAATAGATACGGTGTCGCCCCAACATCTTGAAATGTGGCACAGTCGTCGCACTGCTGAATGTCTGCAGTAATTGGGACCCTGCATGTGCAGGATAGTGCCACTGTCCATGAGCAAGTCTATCGCCACTGTAGGTATACGGTTATATTACAGCTGCAGAGCGACGTTGCGAACGCAACCCGGCAACAATCGATGTCACGGTCGATGGCGCACTTGGTACTGTGCAGGCATTTGGCATGTATCGTCGCAACTGAAAAAAGCTTGTCACGCGAGGCGTGACAAACGCACAAATTCCGTACCAGGTGCACAACACCCTCGTCGGCAGACGGGGGTGTTTTTATCATGGAAAAAACCCGTTCACCTCAAACCCAAAGCGCAACCACGACATCAACCCCAACTCGGCAATCGTAATTGCAGTAGCCACCAACACCGGTGCGGCCAGTTCGCGCACATGGGCAACGCGTTGGTCGTAGCCAAATGCAACCGCTACGGCAAAGCCGTTCGAAATAAGTAAAATTCCCACAATCCCGAGCCACGAAATAATGGAAATCGGCCAGTACGACCATGACGGTCCGATGATGACCAGCATGCTAAAACAAAACGCCAATCCCCACAGCACAATGAGGTCTACCGCATTCGCCATGACGGGGGTTTCTTTGGGGTTAATGCGGAGCACGCGGTTGAATAGCGGCACAAAAAACGGCGCGATGGCGATCCCGGCCATGGCACCGGTCAGTGTACGCAATTGGTTGCGCGGCGTGTAGAGTGACTGCATCTCGAGGTCGACAAAGAGTGAATTGAGTCCATCGACGGCCATAATCAGAACGGGTATGAGCAGGAGGATGGTCATCCACACGGGTGGGAAGGTACGAGTGCGGATCCGCCCCAGCGCCCACATTGCCAGCAAACTAATGGTCATCGCCCCATAGATCCCCGTGTTGCGGGCGCACAACGGTAATTGCATGCCGCCTATCATGGTGTTGTGCATTTGTGCACAGACGCCGTGCACGGTGGCATACATGTTCCATGCGACGGTCCCGCCGGGCCAACTGGGCAAAGGCACGGAAGGGAACAAAAAGACGCCCGCCAAGAGGACAACATACACACCAATCGCAACATATTGCAACGCAGGGCGAGGGGGGAAGGTCATGGGATGCGCTCCAATTGTAGGTCCAATGCGTCTTTGGTGAGGACACCAATCGAAATAGCAGAAATAATCCCCTCGCGATCAACAAAGATCGTGGTGGGCAGGTTGCGTGCACTGTAGGCGATGCTCACATCGCCATCGGGATCGCTAATCAGGGGGAAGGTGAGCCCGAGTTCGGCAGCAAGCGGCGGCAGGAGTGCGATGTCTTGACCTTTGTTGATGCCGATAATCACGACGTCGTCGCGACCGTGATAGGCATTGAGCGCGGGCATTTCGGCACGGCAGGGCTCGCACCAGGTCGCCCAGAAATTGATGACGACACGTTTGCCGCGATACACAGCCAAGTCTGCGATCTGACCATCTGGTTTGGTCCAGCTGAACGCTGGCGCAGGTTGACCCACAGCCAAGACCCCGGGGTCGCCGGCAATCACGGTTGCATTGACATTGATATTGCTTGGTAGGCCAGCGGGGACAATGGTGGCCGGCTTGGCAGCACAACTAGAGAGCGAAAAGACCAAAACGAGAAGCAACCGTCGCATACAACATTCCCCATTTGTAAGCACTGCGCTACAGTAGCACAGCACTCTGAAAACAACATGAGAAACGCCACGTACGGCAGTGTACGTGGCGCGTTGGCTTGCGGAGCAATGATTACGAAGCAACCGTGATGCGCACGTAGTGCCGACCTTTTTGGATGACGGCAACGGGGGTAACGAGGGTGTCATAGCCAGCGACCTTTTCGCCGTTGATTTTGACGCCGCCACCATCGACGAGGCGGCGCGCTTCGCTTTTGGAGGAAGCCAGATTGCTGGCCACCAGCACATCGAGGATTGCAGTGGGCTGACTGAGGGCGTACTCGGGCATCTCGTCGGGGACTTCGCGGCGTTGGAACTGGCGTTCGAACGACTCGCGGCCGCGGACAGCTGCGTCAGCCGAGATGAACTGGGTGACGACGTGGCCAGCCAGGAGTTTTTTGATGTCCATCGGATTGCCCTGGCCCGTGCTCAGGATGTGACGGAACTCGGTGATATCGGCCATCGGCACGTCGGTGAGGACCTCGAAGTAGAGCGGCATCACGTCGTCGGCCATGGACATCACTTTGCCGAACATGTCTTCGGGTGAGAGCAGGAT
>JBFYTT010000013.1:0-10142 GCA_041300425.1 Roseiflexaceae bacterium | reverse complement strand
CTCAAACACCTACCCCACACACCGGGCCTCGTGGGCGGTGTGTGGGGCGACTGGTGGCAGACGTGTCTGTTGCAAGGTGACGGAGCGGCTACTCCCCGAGTAGGTTGACGCGTGCGCTCATGCCGGCGCGCAAGTTGGTCGTGTCGCTCAGGTCGACATGGATGGTGTATGACCGTACATTACCCACGCCCACCGCAATCGGTGAGACAAATGCAACAGTCCCCTCGTATGTTTGGCCGGGAACGGCATCGACACTGACCGTGACGCGTTGACCGACGGTGACATTACCGATGTCGGCGTCGCTAATCAGTGCGTCGATGCGGAGGTTTGCCGTGTCGACGAGTTGCACGACGGGTCGACCAGCGGGATTTGCAGGGTCGCCGACAGCAATCGTGATATATGCGATGGTGCCTGCAAACGGAGCACGTATTTCTGCACGGCTCCGGTTGATGGTGGCCAGTGTGAGGGCAGCCTCAGCCTGTGCGACGCCTGCTTCGGCTTGGGCGCGTGCAGCCGTGATGCGATTGACTGCTGCTTGTGCCGACGCGACGGTTGCCTCGATGTTGGCCAGATCACGCCCCGTAGGATTGACAACGCGGTCATAGGCGAGTTGTGCTTGTTGGAGTTGCTGTTGGGCGGTGTTATTGCCGACGAGTTCGCCCTGAACGGCTTGGTCGTAGCCGATTTGGGCATTGCGTAGGCCAATCTGGGCTGCATCACGGCGTGATACCGATATCTCGTAGGCCATTTTGTAGCGTTTGATGGTGCTATCGCCGATTTTGTTTGGGCGCCCCATCATGGTCGGTTGGACCGGATCAGTCCCCTCGTTGACCACCCACTCCCAGTTCCACTGGTCGTACGTCAACTGAGATGTTGCTTGTGTCAACGTTTGGTTGGCGATATCGAGTTGCAACTGGGATTGGGTTTTGGCCAGCGACAAACGATCTTTGGTGCTCTTGAGGTTCGACTGGGCGACCTCGAGGCTCAGGGTTGCTGCGCGTGCATCGGCACTCGTGCTCCCCGGCTTGGTTGTCTCTTGGGCAGCTAATGCTTGTTTGAGCTGTGCCTGAGCAAGCAGATCATCGGGACCGCCCGCACGGAGGCCATTGAGGGTAGCTTTGGCAGAAGCCAGGTTGGCATTCGCCTGGGCGATTTGTTGGTCGTAGAGGGTGGTGTCGAGGGTGGCAATCAAATCGCCGGCTTTGACCGTAGCACCTTCACGTGCCGAAATCTCTGAGACGGTACCCGTCACTTGGAAGTTGAGTTCCGCATCGTTGAGGGTTTTGACTTCGCCTGTCCCACTGACCAACATGGTGGTCATGCTACTGCTGTCGGACTGTGCTGGTGTGGCAACCAATGAACCCAGATCGACCGTTGGCTGCACGGTAGCGGTGGCAACGGCAGCGACAGCACCGGCTACCGTAGGTTGGGCCGTCGGAGCGCTCGCATTGCCACAGGCAATCAGTCCAGTGGCGATGCCAGATATGACCAGGGTGCGGAGAAATTGTTTACGCATGTATGTGATCCTTTCGTCGGGATTCAACGGTGATTAATCTTCAGCGGGTTTGCGACTGAACCGAGTAGCGAGTGAGTCGAGCAGACTGTAGGCTGCAGGGACCACAAACAGGGTGAGTATCATCGAGGTCGTCAAACCGCCGATGAGGACGGTCGCCAATCCGCGCCGGAATTCGCTACCCTGCCCAGTGCCGATAATGTGGATGCCCATGGCAACGGGCAGTGCCCCAGCCACAATCGCTAATGTGGTCATCAGAATGGGGCGGAGACGGACCGATCCGGCCACCCGTAGCGCTTCGTGCTTTTCCATGCCGGCGGCGCGGAGCTTGTTGGTGAAGTCTACCAACAAAATAGAATTCTTGGTGACCAGACCTAGCAACAAAATCAACCCGATCATGCCCGTTATATCAAGGTCGGTGTTGGTCAAGAGCAGACCGATAAATGCACCGATAAAGCTAAACGGCATGGCCAACATGATGACCAGCGGCTGGGTGAATGACCCGAACTGCGATGCCAACACCATGTACACAAACAACACCGAGAGCAACATCGCAATAATCAACGACGTAAAGCCTTCGGACTGTTGCTGCACGACGCCGGTAAATGACCAGACGACATCAGCCGGCAAGTTTTGGGCGTTCATGAAGTCAGTAATCTGCGTTTGGGCGTCTCCGGTATTGAGCTCCTGCAGATTCGCACCGACGATGATCTGAGACAACCGATCATAGCGGCGGATACTGACTGGGCTCGAAGCGAGCTCAAATTTGCCTAGCGAGCTCAAGGTGACTGACCCACTCCGCGTTGGGATAACGATGTCCCCCAAGGCTGCAGGGTTTTGGCGGTCTTCGGTCGCCAACCGGACAACGATATCGGTATCTTTGCCGTCTTGACGAAGCACGGTAGCGCGTTCACCGTTGATCAGTGCACGCACCGACGTTGCGATGTCGGCGTTGGTCAATCCGAGGTCCCCGACACGAGCAGGATCTGCGAGCAAGCGCAACTCTGGTTTGCCGCCGGTGTAATTGGTGGCTACATCGACAATCCCAGGCATCCCGGTCATGTGGGCTTTGAGCGCCTCGACGATTGGTTCGAGTGACTCGACCGGTTTATTGGTCTGCAAACTGACCTGGACAGTACGCCCAGTCACCGATGTGCTCGATCCTTGAAAGCTCGGTGTCCCAAACGAAAGATTGGGTACAAAAGCTAACTTGGGTCGCACTGCTTCTTGGGCAGCCAGTGTTTCGGCCTTGCCTTTCAGCTTCACGCTGAATTCTGCGCGCTCAGGATTGCCGATAAAGCCCACGGTCGAAATGACCGACGTGACGTTTTCTTCGGCCATGAGGATTTGCTCGGCTTGTTGGGCAACCCGGTCTGTTTCGGCCAAGTTGGTGCCTGGCGCGAGTTCAAAACCGACAATGTACTCGTGCGGATCTTCGGTTGGGAAAAACGTAAACTTGAGTTGGGTGGCGACACCGAAGCTCAATACGAGGACGAGCAGCGCCGCAATCATCACGAGAATCCTGTTCCAACGAGTGGACAGTGTTTTGGCGAGCTGTGTCCCATACCAGCTGCCCAGTTTGCCTGGATTTTCTTCGGCTTCGTGGAGCAACGAGGCATTGGGATCATCGTGGTCGTACGTGGGAGTAGGCGGTTTTTGGCCGAGGATTTTCTGTATCTGCGTGCGAAACATATTTGCAGACAACATCGGCGCAAAGGTGAATGCCTCGATGAGCGAAATCATCATGGCCACCGCGACGGTGATGCCGAACGATTTGAAGATGATACCGGTCGTGCCGGTCGCGAATGTAACAGGCACAAACACTGCCACGATGGTTAGGGTCATCGCCAACACAGACAGCGATACTTCGGCAGTACCACGGCTCGACGCTACACGGGCCGATTCGCCACGCAAGGTATGTCGAAAGATGTTTTCACGAACCACAATGGCATCGTCGATCACCAGACCGACCGAGAGCGATAGCGCGAGCAGGGTAATCAGGTTGATGGTCAACCCAAACATGGGCAAAAAGATGAACGTTGCAATCAAAATGATGGGTAACCCGGCCATGGTGATCAGCGTGTTGCGCAAATCACGAAAGAAGGCGTATACCACCAGCAATGCTGCAATCGACGCAAAAACGAGCTCTTCGAGCGAGCTAATCACCGCTTCGCTCACCGCGACAGATTGGTCACGTGGGATGATGTACTGCATATCCGTGCGTTGTTCGAAGGTAGCAGTGAGTGCTGCCTTGACTGCATCGGCTACCTGCACCGTGTTGGTGCCGGATTGTTTGCGGACATCCAGGATGATGGTGTCTTTGCCGTCGAGCCGCGTGTAGTTGACACGGTCGGCGATGCCTTCTTCGACGGTAGCGACATCAGCAATCGTATAATTCGTGCCCGTGATTTGGATTTTGCCGATGTCTTCGATGCCGGTAAGCATACTGGGGGCGCGCAGGTTCACATCTTGGGTCCCTGCGCTCATCGAGCCGAGGCCCAAATTGGCATTGGCTGATTGCAGTGAACCGATGAGCTGGGCAGGGATTAATCCGTATGCTTGGAGCTTATCGAGCTTCATCGAGACATTTATTTGGCGTGTCAAACCGCCGTTGACCGAGATAGAGCCGACGCCCTCTGCGCGCTGCAAACGCGGCACAATCTCGTCGTTGATGCGGTCGCGCAGGGTCAGTGGGTCAATGTTTTCGATGGGCGAGATGGCAATCGAGACAATGGCTGCCTGATTGGGGTCGAAACGCGCAAAGATTGGCTCACGGATGTCACGTGGCAAAGAGTTGCGGATGGTATTGATTTTTTCGCGCACGTCGGTTTCGGCTTGCGAGATATCCACGCTCTCGTTGAACTCGAGCACAAAAATGACTTGGCCGTCCGATGACGTCGAGGTGATATGTTTGATGCCGCTGATGGTGTTCATGACCTGTTCAACCGGCTTAGCGACTTGCTCAACCACACTGTTTGGCCCGGCACCAGGGTAACTAATGGTGACGGCAACAATGGGGATGTTGATTTCGGGGAGCAGATTGACCGGGATGCTCGTATACGAAAGAATGCCAAAGGTCACTGCCAGCAACATCAGCATCGTGATGAATACTGGCTGGCGGATGGCGGTGTCTGCGATCCCCATGCCTTTTAACATCTCGGGCGGTTTAGACGCCATGCACAGTCCCCTTACTATATGTGATTATCTTCACAACACAACATGCCAAAGAAAAAGAGGCTCGTGCTGATGGATTACCATCAAGAACACATGCCTGCATCATTGCCTGCTATTAATTAATTGTACGCTGTATTATTTGATTTGTGTGGAAGGGTATCGTGAGAATTTGCTGAGCAAAAAACGCACCTCCTGCGCATGCAGAAGGTGCGTCGAAATGAACGAATCTATACGCGACCGTGTTGTTTGAGCCATGCGAAACTCATAGCAATGCTCTCGAATGGATCACGTTGGCAGACGTCTTGTTCGACAATCAGCCAGCGGGTGCCGGCTGCGTCGGCTGCCTTGATGATGCCGGCAATATCGAGGGTCCCATGGCCGACTTCGGCAAATGTGCGTGTCGTCGCCTGCATGTCTTTGAGGTGCACACAGGGAACGCGGCCGTGGTATTTGTTGATGAGCGTAATCGGGTCCATGCCTGCATAGGCAATCCAGTAGACATCGAGTTCGGCATTGATGGTGCCGGCCTTGCTTTCGTCGAGCAGGATTGTCAGGGCGTTGGTGTCACCCAACGGTGCAAGTTCGAAGTCATGATGGTGGTACAAGAATTGAATACCGGCTGCACGGCAATGGTCGCCGATTTGTTCGAACTCGTGCATGAAGGCGCGCCACTCTGCGGCACCGCCACGGTCTGTGGGGGCAATCCACGGACAGACGACATACGATCCGCCGAGCGTTTTGATGTCGTTGATGACCCCGTCGAGATTACCGCGCAAAAAATCGATGCCGACATGGGCGCCTGAGACGCGCAATGCATTGGCTTCGAGTTCGGCACGGAGCGCTGCGATGGGGACATCATGCGAGTAGACGAGTTCGACACCGGCGTAGCCGATATCTGCGACACGCTTCAGCGTGCCCTTCCAATCGGCGCTCATGGCGTCACGCAGGGTATACAGCTGCACACAAATTGGTTGCATGGAACTTCTCCGCTTCAGTAGAACACCGCTATGATACCACCACTCGTATAATGGCACAGAACCCTGTGGCGAGAGGAGTAGGTATGCGTGTCATCATCGTGGGCGCAGGCATGGCTGGATTAACGTGTGCGCGGGCATTGCAACGTGCCGGGGTACAGACCACTGTGCTCGAAGCGAGTGATGGCATTGGCGGTCGCGTCCGCACCGATATCGTCGCTGGCTACCGCCTCGACCGCGGCTTTCAAGTGTTGTTTGATGCCTATCCTGCGGTACGCCGGTGGCTCGATTACGACGCACTGCAATTACGCGCATTTGATCCGGGGGTGGTCGTTGTGCGGGATGGTAAACGGAGCATTTTGACTGACCCGTTGCGTGATTGGCGCTCGGCTTGGCCTGCGCTCTGGGCTGATAACGTGTCGACCATCGACAAACTACGCATCCTTGCGTTGCGATTACAGGTACAACGCACGCCGTTTGCGACGGTCCAAGCACAGCCAGATCAAACGACCCGGGCATATCTGGAGCAGTACGGATTTGGTGCGCAGACCATTGAGCAGTTTTTTGCACCGTTCTACGGCGGGATTTTTTTGGACCGTAGCATGCAGACGAGCGCCAAGTGCTTTGTGTATGACTTCAAAATGCTGGCAGAAGGACGCACTGTGGTCCCTGCAGCGGGCATGGGCGCACTCGCGACAGAGCTCGCGCAGGGGGTTGAAGTCGAATGTCGGCAGAGCGTCAGCCGCTTGTGTATCACCGCAGGACGAGTCAGCGGCGTGGTGCTAGCGGATGGGACAGAACGATACGCCGATGCCGTGGTGCTGGCAGTGCCGGCGCCCATCGCACAACAGCTGTCTGGCTTGGATATACCAACGACCCCCAAAAGTACCGTGACCCTGTATTGGGCCGGGTCGCAGGCGTTGACGACCCAAAAGAAACTCTGGTTGAACGCAAATCCCGATGCCTACGTTAACAACGCCATGCAGATGACCGCAGTTGCCCCCGAATACGGCCCTGTCGGCGGACATCTGTTGAGTGCAACGGTAATCGGCGCGCCCGCCGAAGATGACGCGCAGTGCTATACCCGTGCAGAACACGATTTGGAGGAGCTGACCGGGCAACCCGCACTGCTTTCAACGTATCGCCGGTTGCGCTTGTATCGGATCCCGTATGCACAGTTTGCCCAGCCTGCGGGCATTCATGCAACGTTGCCTGGCTCACAGACCGCGCTCGCTGGGCTCTATTTGGCCGGCGAGTATACGATAGCGAGCAGTATCAACGCTGCCATGCTCAGCGGCGAACGTGCGGCACGGGCCGTCACGCGATCGACGAATGGCGGTGTTTAGTGCGGCGGGATTTGGGTTTGAGCTCGCTTCAGTACTGCCAAGGCACGTGGGATGTGCAGCAGACCATAGCCGTATGCATCGTCACGGCCCAGTGGGCCGAGATCGGTGGCGGATTGGAGCAATGCTGATCGAATCGTCGCCGCAGACGCTGACGGATAGTGTGCCCGTAGGAGTGCCGCTGCTGCACTCACCTGTGGTGCAGCAGTGCTTGTCCCGTCTGCACTCCCCATGCCGGCTGCGCTCGTATCAATGTTGAAAATGTCGACTCCTGGTGCAACCAAATCGATAGATGCATCAGCACGCGCAAATGCGGCGAGTTGATTGGATTGGTCAACAGCACTCACGGCTATGACCCCGGGGTAGGCTGCAGGATAGGAGCGCTGTAACGGTGCGCCGGTATTGTTGCCCGCAGCTGCAACGACGACGATGTCTGCTGCGACAGCATCTGCAATAGCATTGCGAATCGCCGCAGTGTCGCTCGGCCCGCCAATGCTCAGGTTGATAACCTGTGCGCCGCGTTCGATGGCGATGGCAATGGCGCGGGCCACAGTCAGGTCGCTGCCGTAGCCGTCATTGGTAATTGCTTTCAAGATGAGCAGGCGGCAGCCATCACAAATCCCACGGATGCCAGACGCATCCGAGCGAGCGGCGATGATACCAGCGGTATGGGTGCCGTGCCCACTCTCATCATGGAGCGGGTCTGGTGCGACGATATTGACCGTATCTGCAATGCGCCCCTGCAACAGCGGCGCAGACATATCGACCCCTGCATCGATGATTGCCACGATGACAGGGGTCTGTGGTTGTCTGTCGGCTGCCGGTGCACCGATACGTTCGAGATACCATGCCGGGCTGACGGCAATGGGTGTCGGCGATGTGCGCAGTGCAGGGGTCTCACTGGGTGAGGATGGACGCGGCGTGATACTTACCGTCAGCACACAGGCCACCACGAGACTCCAGAACGTGTTCATGAACGCTGAACCGGGTCACCGAGGTAAATCGGTTCGCACACAAAAGACGACCGGTCGTGGTGCTGTATGACTTCAAAGCCGAGCAGTGCGTAGTGCAGCGGTCTCGGCCATACAAGACGGATTGGTGCAGCCGGTTCGATAGCACGAATGGCATCAGCGGTTTCTGCATCGCAGATAATTGGTCCGTCGTCGACTGGCTCGATCGTAGCGGTATTGTGTGCCGCGATACTGCCTGGAACCCATGCAGCGGGATATGCCGCTACGGCAAAGCGACCGCGACCTAATGATACTATTGCCGTGCAGGCCGTGCCGCGTAGCGCCCAGGCCATCGCATCGAGGGTAGCAATCCCGATGAGCGTGGCGTCGGTGGCGAGCACCAATCCTTTGGCAATGCTCATCCCTACTCGAATACCGCTCCAACTACCGGGTCCACGTGCGACGACGATGTGTGAGAACTGCTGCGGGGTGACGTCTACCAGGCGACACAGGGCGTCGAGTTGTGGCAAGACCTGCTCGCTATGGCGGCGCCCACTTACCCACTGCTGCTCTGCAATCAGGCGGTTACCGTTGGTAATCGCTAGCCCGCTCAGTGCACCGCTGGTATCGATGGTCAGCATCATACGTCTGCTCCGTTCTGCCAGCGTGATCTGATCTCTGTCAACAGTGCTGCGGCACGTGGACCGCGACCCTGCAATACAACTTGACGGGTGTGGTCTGTTAGTACGGTGAGGGTAATCGCGAGGTGCGGCAACGTCATAAGCAGTGGATCGCGCTCGGGCCACTCGATGATGCAGGCACCATGGCCCTGGAGTGCGTCGTCGAGCCCGATTGAAGCAAGTTCATTGGTATCTTCGATACGATACAAGTCCACGTGAAACACCACTCCGCGTTGATTGAGACGGTATTCGTTGATGAAAACATAGGTCGGGCTGGTCACCGTAGCACTACTGCCCATGCCTGCGGCAATTCCCTTGGTCAGGTGCGTCTTGCCTGCGCCCAATCCCCCCGAGAGTAACACGAGGTCGCTCGGCAGAAGCAATGCGCCGATACACGCACCAAATGCAATCGTCTGAGAGATTTCGCTGAGGATGTACGTCTGTACTGGCTGGTCCATATCGATATTTTAGCAGGTGGCAGTCTGATCCGTCTGCGTATTTGCGGATTTGCCGCGTCTCGGCTACAATTGCGGCATTGTCGGTTGTGAAAGGTGTAACAATATGACAAACAAACGATTCGAGCGCTATGTCTGGGTCATTCTGGCGTACACCATGGTGGTGATTTTGTGGGGCGCATTCGTGCGTGCGACGGGTTCGGGAGCGGGTTGTGGCAACCATTGGCCATTGTGTAATGGCGAGGTTATCCCGCGTGAGCCCATGATAGAGACCATCATCGAGATTTCTCACCGTATCACCAGTGGATTTTTGCTGATACTGATTGCGGCTATGGTGTTCATCGGGTTCCGTACGTACCCCAAAGGGCACATCGTACGCAAAGGCGCCGTTGCAACGTTGGTGTTTGTGATTATCGAGGCGCTGATCGGCGCCTTTATCGTGTTGTATGAGTTAGTCGCAGACAATGCGTCGATGGCACGTGCGTATTCAATGTCATTACATCTGGTCAATACGTTGCTCTTGCTCGCTGCGATTATTTTGACCGGATTATGGGTGCGCGGGGTACGACCACCGACACTGAATGTCCCGCGCGCTGCCAAAATCTGGACAGTCATCGGCGTGTTGATGATGATGCTGTTGGGTGCGAGTGGGGGTATTGCTGCGCTCGGTGATACGTTGTTCCCCGCAGTCACGTTCGCAGAGGGACTCAAACAAGAGCTCGATCCAACGTCGAATCTCCTGTTGCGGCTCCGTGTGGCGCACCCGGCAATAGCCGTCGGTACTGGTCTCGTCATGGTAATGGTGGCACAGGCATTTGCGGCGATGCGTCAGAACGTCGCTACCAAGCGGTTGGCGTGGCTGTTATATGGCACGTATGGACTGCAATTGCTGCTCGGGACGCTGAATGTCATCTTGTTGGCTCCCGTCTGGCTCCAACTCGTACATCTGCTGTTGTCGGATGTCATTTGGTTTGCGTTCGTGGCGCTGGCAGCCTATTCGTTTGAACGCGACGAGGTCGCTATACCAGCTGTTACGACCTAGCAGCGAAGACG
>JBFYTT010000408.1:0-3226 GCA_041300425.1 Roseiflexaceae bacterium | reverse complement strand
GATGATGTCGGATTGGCAATCGATCATCGTGCTGGGCATATCGTGCAGTGCCTGGGCCTGGGCTGGCGAGACTTCTGCGAGGGTGACGGTTTCGCTTTTGATGGTGTGGGCAATCGGTGAGGGCAACAGTCCACTCAGCCCGCTATATGCCCCGGCAGCAATGATGGCCTGCTGTGCGCTGAATGCCTGCCCAGCAGCAGTGTGCACCGTGACGTGATCGGCAGTAGGTACGACCGCTGTGACGATGTCGCGTTCGAGTTGTGCGCCATGCTGGACCGCCAGCACGAGGTGGGCTGCCACCATGCGCCGTGGATTGATAATCCCGGATGGGGGGCCGTCGAAGACCCCGGCGTATGGTAGATCCGTGGCCAGCATGGGAAACTGCGCGCTCACCATGCCGGCTGCATAATCCGTGTAGCGAAATCCCAAAGCGGCTTCGAGGTCGGGCCGAATGCGGGTGTAACTGAAAGTATCGAGCGAGGCGCTGAGGCTGAGTGTCCCGCAGGGACGATAAAAATCGATACCGCTGCGTTGTTCGATGTCACGGTAGCGCTCCATCGACTCCCATGCCCAACCGGCCAATTCAACATTGCGTGCCGACCGATGCGCCAACCGCCCTTGGTCATAATGACTGCTCCACACCTGGTGTGTCGCGCGTGGGGCTTCGTTGGGACCAATGATGCGAACCTGCATACCACGACGACTGGCGTGGTGCGCGGCGGCTGCACCAATTGGGCCAGCCCCGATGACAATGACATCGTCCATCGATCATTTTTCCTTGTCGAATACGCACAATGAACCTCATTATACCGATTGGTATACTACACAAAACCTCCACATTTCACGCTTCTTTTGTTTGCAGACGCGGAATATTCCGCTGAACAGGGAGTCTCCTTTGCCATACAGACCGTCGCTAAGCGCATCGGAACGCCCGTCGACATCCCTGTTTATGCTACAATGACCAAGACGTACGTGCGCCAGCGCGCGGCGTTGTTTTGGTATGAGATATGACTGTTGCACCGGGGGTCGAGATGTTTGCAGAGATGACCGAGCGTCGCCGGCAGATACTCAAACTGGTCATACAAGAATATGTCGCTTCGTCAGCACCTGTTGCGTCTGAACATTTGGTTCGTCGCTATGGGATGACGGTGTCTTCGGCCACTATTCGCAACGAATTGGCAGCGCTCGAGGATCTCGGCTTTCTGACACACTTTCATACGTCTGCAGGGCGTGTGCCGACCGACGCAGGGTATCGGTTTTTTGTCGAAAACCTGATGGACAGACCGTCGTTGGCGACGCACGAAGAACACGCCATCCGTCAGCAATTTTTGACTGCACATACCACGCTGGACCAATGGATCCACATGGCGGGTGCTGTGATGGCGCGTACTGCCCAGAATGTCTCGGTCGTGGTGCCGCCCCGTGGTCCGGTTGTGCGCTTGCGTAATGTGCACCTGGTGCCCATCCACGATACGGTTATTTTGGCGGTGATGGTCCTGCACGATGGGATGGTGCGCCAGCAGACGTTTGGCACTGATCAACCGCAGCCCATCGACGAGCTCCAGCGGCTCGCCAATGTCATGAATGCCCTGTGCCACGATGCATCGGTCAGTCAAATCCGTGACCGGATGGATGCAGTCACCGACACGAACCCGGGTCTGTTGCGTCAAGTGGTCGACCTGGTATGTACGACGTTACGCATCTATGACGATGCGTTGTCGATCGATATCCGCTCCGATGGACTGCTCGAGATGTTTCATCAGCCCGAGTTTGCCCAGACCGATCGGGTCAAACACATGCTCGAACTCGTGCAGTCGAGTAGTGCACTTGCCCCGCTTATCCCCCAAATCACCCAGAGTGATGGGGTGCAGGTGTTCATCGGGGCCGAGTCGCAACGGCCCGACCTGCGTGAAGTGAGCATGGTGCTCGCTCGCTATGGGATGGACAACGAGATGGTCGGCGTGTTGGGGGTTGTTGGACCGACCCGCATGCCATATGCACGCGCCATCGCAACCGTGCGCTACATCGCAGGGGTGATGAGTGATTTGGTCTATGAACTACACGGCGAATCGCGTGCAGAACGTGATGCTTCTATCCATGGTTTACCGAACGGAGAATGAAATGACGATGAACCCCAACCCTGAACAACACGACGAAACCCCCCAAGAGGCGCCTGTGACGTCTGATCTGCAGGCGCGGATTGATGCCCTCGAAAAAGAAGTCGCTGAGCACAAAGATGCATACTTGCGTGCGACCGCAGACTACAAAAACCTCAAGCGGCGCTATGATGCCGAGCGTATCGAACTGATATCACGGGCAGGTGCGTCGTTGTTGCTCAAGCTCCTCCCCGCTGTCGATGATATCGAGCGTGCAGTAGCCAGTGTCACACCCGATGTAGAGGGGACATTGTGGTACAAGGGCTTCCGCCTCATCCCGCAGAAGTTCCAGAGTTTGCTCGACAGCGAAGGGGTAACCCCGGTCGCCGCCGTTGGTCAGCCGTTTGATCCCAATGTCCACGAGGCCATTGCCTACGAGCCCTGCGATGCAGACAAAGACGGTCACGTGGTAGCCGAGTTGCAGCGTGGCTACCTGTTGCGCGACAAAATTCTGCGACCCGCGATGGTCAAGGTCGGCCAAAAGTCCACGTAATTTGACAGGGGCAGGTGCACACCGGTGCATTTGGGTCTTTTGTAGACGTATGACGAGGAATGCATGTCGAAAGTCATAGGAATCGATCTGGGCACCACCAATTCGGTTATGGCGGTGATGGAAGGCGGCGAACCCACCATTATCCCCAACGCCGAAGGCATGCGTCTGACACCGTCGGTCGTTGCATTCAGCAAATCGGGTGAACGCCTGGTAGGTCAGATTGCCAAGCGCCAAGCAGTCGTCAACCCCGAGCAGACGGTGTTCTCCGCGAAGCGCTTCCTCGGGAGAAAATACACAGATCCTGATGTCCAATCCGATACCACCATGGTGCCGTACCATCTGGTCAGTGCAGAAAACGGTGATGTCAACATCACGTTGACGGGGCGGAACTATGCTGTCCCCGAAATTTCTGCAATGGTGCTCCAAAAACTCAAACTCGATGCCGAGGCGTTCCTCGGTGAACCAGTCCGTCAGGCGGTCATCACGGTACCTGCATACTTCAACGATGCACACCGCCAAGCGACCAAAGATGCCGGCCGGATTGCTGGGCTCGAGGTGTTGCGCATTATCAATGAAC